>MFVN01000031.1 GCA_001786095.1 Candidatus Nomurabacteria bacterium RIFCSPLOWO2_02_FULL_42_17 | reverse complement strand
TTTTCTTTTTTTTCCTTCTTTTTCTTTTTCTTTTTCAATATTGAGCACCAGTGAAAAGACACCTGCCTTGGGGCGGGCTACTGGAATTAGAAACGGTCCCTATATTCTCTTCCAGCTTTCTCAAGTGATGTTATTCGTTCATCACTCAGTGTTTTATTTTCCAAAACCTCTTCGTATGAAGAAGCAATATCATTGCTGTTTTGCATAGTAAACACTTTGTATAATCGTAAAAAAGAAACAGGTTTGGTTAAATCTCTTACCGAGGTGTCAATCAAAGAGCCGATTCGTCTTTGCAGTTTCTCATTCTTCGTTTCAATAAGAGCGGTAAGGGCATCATCAACTTTTCGAGAAACTATCGGGCCATAAACTCCCGCAATAATTTCCAAAGACGGTCTTTCAAGAAAACTTTTTAATTGTTTCGCTTCTTCCTCCGTTATTTCGCCCTTTGCCGGAAGCGCTGTATCAAGCGAAATATACTCCAAAAGCCCTTTTATTTCTTCATGAGCCAATTCTGATGGTGTCATACCTTCGGCTTTGAATTCGGTGCTCCCATTTTCTTCGTCTGATTCCGTCTCAACCCGCCCGAGTTGTGGTGATAGGTTTTTATTTTCTGAAATTATACCATCTAATTTCGGAAGCATCCCTTGTCCAGAAAATTGCATGGCAGTTTTTGCATTCACAACATGGAGAGCGGAAGCCATAGCGCGATGAAGGGCATTGTTTTGCCAACCTTTTTCTTGAAAATACGCATACATTCCACCCAGGTCATTGAGTGATTTGCCGTGAATATAAAGATCAACTAAAAACTTTTTTTCAGCGTGTGGTAAAAGATTTTCAGAAAGTGGCTCAAGTTCTCTATCTGCCGGCACTTCTTCAACAGTCGGCTCTTTTGCAATACTTGAGATTTTAGCGCTTTTTATAATGTTTTTCACATCAACGCCGTATTTCTCGGAAACAATGTCAGTCGCTTCGTCGGCAAGCTTAGTTTTTTCTTTTTCAAAAAGCTCTCTCATTTTATTTTGGCATTTCGCAACCAAATCTGCAGCAAGACGAGCAAACCCCATCGTATCTTCCGGCTTTGGCATTTTTTCTTGCCAACCAATTTCAGTGAGTGCGCTTGAAAGTTTTTGGTATTCTTCAATGCCAAAATTTGCTATTTCTTCTTTCATTTTTTTTGAACGGAGAAAAGCATAATCTTTACCTAGAAGATTTTGAAGATATGCGGCGGTTTCATTTTGAAAAGATATTATTTCTTGCTCAGAAAAAACAGGATTCGACTTCCTTTCCATGTGAAGCATTAAGTTTTCTGATTTAGGCATATTAATTTTTTGCCGGTTCAATAGCCGGTGTTTTTTTAGGATCTAAAAATGGGTCAATGCCAGGCTTTGGCTCTTGTTCCGGTTTGGTATCCGGCTTCGGCACGGTGATTGGTTCTGGCCTAGTCTGAGGTTTTTCTAATGGTTTTGGTTCAAACATAGGATCATTATATACTATTTATAAAATTTATGCCATACATTTCCGCCATACTTATGTGGCTTATTGAGATCAGTCTTTGAATCTAAAAGGTCATCATAAATATGGGATTCTGGCTTGCCACTGCCGTCATCAAGCGCGCGCAAGCGTATGATTTCAACAGAATCATTTGTAAAATCATCCGGGTGATATACCCCGAATTGTGCTCCACCATACTTTGACGCTACTGAAAGCGTCTTGAAAGGTAAGCCTTGAAACATTTTTTCCACTCCGCGAACGAATGCGTCGTTTATGTCCTTTTTTCCATTACCCGGATCATAATAAATGCCGTTTAACATCAGAGCGAGCTTGCCCCCATCATCAAGACCAAAACTGCCAAAAATAAACCCGAGGTTATTCCGCAGCATCTTTTCATCCCCGTTGGTTTTTGTGCCAGCCGGAGCTTCAATGGAAAGCACAAAAGACATCGGATCTTTGTTGATGGAGGCAACCCATGTTTTGCGCGGAGGATCTCCCTCCGAGTAATTTTTGCTGGAAAAACAGCATATTTTACTGTCAGCAAATCTGACCGCATTCATAAGACGATCGCATTTATCTACATAAGAAAGTTCGACGGCAACATTCTTTTTCCCGCCAGATCTATTTTCATATAGTCGCTCATCAGAAAGCTGCTGAAAAGGACCCTGCAAATGGTTTTCAAATTCCTTAATAAGATCAATATCGCTTTCGCGAAGCTTTTCTTCGCCGATCACCTGCATGGCAAGATAGGTGAAAAAAGCGCTCTTTTCTTTTTGCCCAATTGCAATCACTTCTTTTGAGAGAGATTCAATCTGCGTATTTTTCTCCTCCGGAGACAAGTGTGCGAAGCGGTCGCTTGAAGCTATATTCCCGAGCTCGAGACGCTCTTTTTCAAGCAGAGCAATTTGACCATCGATATCTGCTATTTTATTTTCAATACTAGCCCGAATATTTGAGTCCTTTTGATGAACCATTCCATCAACTAAAGTCTTTCGAATTCGCTTCTTTTTTGAAATTTCATCCGACACTTTCTTTATCGCCTGATTTTCACCTCGCATCAGCGCCAGCAGTTCTTTTTTCATTCGCTTCAAATCAATCCGTTTAGTTTCAAGCTTTGGCAGGATTTCTTCTCCTCGAACCGGAACCGCATCATCAAAAAGCACTTGGCCGATAGATGCGTCCAAGATAATTTTTTCACCAAGCTTTTTCCATAATGGTTCAAGTTCCGTTTTGGCCGCCTGTTTGAAATGAGGATATGATTCTTCTATTTTTGAAATCACCTCAAGACGAGTCGAAAAAGTGCTCGCTCTTTTCATTTCTTCAAGCAATGTGTTTGCAGATGGATCTTTTGTTTTTTCTAAAAAATTTCTATACATGGGAAAGAGATACAATACACCGAGTTCCGTCCGTCCAAAGCTTATCCCGAGAGCTGCATTTGCCTGCTCTAAGATACCGCCTGCCATAGCTTCGAAATTCACGAGTTGCGTAGCTTGAGCATTGTTATTAAGCGGGAAATGACCATTACGAAGTTTTGATTCAATCTGACTTACTGTATTCTGTTCCATTCCCGAATTACCAAGGGCATTACGGAATAGTTGCAACGGCTTTTCATGGATCGAAAAATCTTTTGTTTTTTCTAAAACTTCTTTAAACTTTGAGAAGTTATAATCATTAATGAGCGCGAATCGATCAGTTCCGCCATATACCATGTAATAAACCATAGCTTTCTTGCTGTCTTTTGCCAAAAGGTCAAGGAGCTTGCTATTATCATGTATTGCCTCAAATTTTTCCTTACTTTCCTTAATCTTTTCCACGCGCTCCTCAAGAGAAAGGCCGTTGCCTTTTTGATCTTTCCATTGGTTGTTGTCATCAATAAAAGCAAGAATATCCTTGCTTGGTATCACGCCGAGGCCGCCAGCGACCAACTTGAAAATTTTTGTGGCGTGCTGTTCTATGTTCGCTTGAGCCTGAATGTCATTGCTGTATTTTTTCTTATTCTGCTCATACCATTCAGCGATATCTTTCGGAAGATAGTCCCGCTCAATAAGTCGGGCGGCGATATATCTTGTTATCTTGTCCGGCGTTTCCATCTCGGAAGCAAAACGCAAAGCAACATCGTTGGCTCGATAATTGTCAAATTCATCAAGGAGCGTTTTAATCACACGAGGAATAAATTCTTTGCCGTCTGCATCGATTTCTTGATCGTCCATTTCTTCCAAGATGGTCGTGCGTAAAAAATAATTGACATCGGAACCGCCAAGATTGCCAATCGCGCGAGCGATTGTTTTTACAAGAGGCGATCGTATGCTTTCATTTTTTGTTTCTTTGAGTAATTCATCAAACAAGCGACTTTTCACAATTTCGCGCTCTTTTGCATAGTCGTTTTTTTCAACAAAACTTGACGGAAGCACTTCGGAAACAGCGCTATCAAAAGCTAGAGAAAATTTTCCGCGGTCTTCTTCCTTAATAAGCGATAAAACTTTCTGCCGATCATTTTCAGAAAGGGCGAGCGCAACCTCGCGAACAGCAAGAGGATTTGACTGAACCAAGCTGGCAATTTTTTCGATAGAGGGCAGTTCTCTTTCGGTTAGCATTTTTTTGTTAATGCTCACAATCTGCGCTTGTGGCAGTATGTCTGATACTGTTATCTCTCTGGGCAATTTCTCATATGATGACGCTAGTTTTTTCGCCTTATCTAAATCATCTTGAAATGGCTTGCCGCTCGACTGTTTTAATTTAGCAAGATACCCAAAAAGAAAAGAGCTGTAATTAGAAGCGCATAAAGAAAAAATTTCACCATCATTTATCAAACTTCTTTCTTCTTCAGTGAGTTCTTTGAGCGCTTTTTCTTTAGGATGGGTGTGCCTGCCATTTATCTCATCTTCAATATACGCGCTTGTTTGGTCTGGAGCATCTTCTTTTTTAGCCTCTATGTTAACAAGCATTCGCTTAACCTCAATTTCTCGGCGACGCAAATCAGCCAACAAAGAAATTGTCTCGAATTCTTTACCTAATGGGGCCGAATACTCTTGTTTTTTAGGGGTAAATTTGCCTTCCATAATCAGGGTTATTATATAATATTTTCTTCCATTGCGCCATGTATCCGCCAATTTATTTCTCGAATCTTTTTCCGACTGGAATGCTTTTTTACAAGTCCGAGATAACTTGAAAAATTCTTCTCCTCTAAATTATCTATGACTTTTTTCCAATTTCTTTTCTTTAGTCTCCTGCCTAACGGGAAAATATCCACACCGATAAAATGTATGCCTTGTTTTGGCTTGATAATGATGTCGTTTTTAGGATTTATCCGTAAATTCATTTTTGCGTTGAGAAAAGACACTGCTTGCGCTTTTATTTTGTCGAGAGAGATCTTGTCGGTTTCGAAGATTAGAAAATCATCTCCGTACCGAAGGTATGCTTTGGGTTTAAGAGAATGAACTACGAAGCGGTCAAACTCATTGAGATAAATATTTGAAAATATCTGACTCGTAAGATTGCCGATTGGAATTCCTATGCTGGAAGCGCGGAGCGCTTTCTCTCTCTCTCTCTCTCTCTCCTAAACCCGTGACTTTTCCCAAATTTTCTGCCTTAAAAATTCTATAACTTGAAAGAATTTCTCGTATAATCCGTAGTGTTGACGGATCAGCTATGCGTCGCTCAATGCATTTCAAAAGAACATCTTGGTCAACAGAATCAAAAAACTTTTTAATATCAGTCCGCCAGACAAAGCCATTGGCGTATTGCTTTGCGAACATCTGGGTTCGCTCAATAGCTCCTAGAAGCCCCTTGCCCTTGCGACACGACCATACATCATAAATAAATGTCTTATCAAAAATCGGGACAAGATATTCATATATCATCCTATGCACGACTCTATCCCGAATAGGAGCGACAACAATATCTCTTTTCTTGTTTTCAAAAACTGTAAATTGGCAATATTGACCATGCTTATATACACCCCTGTTCAAATCCTTATGCAACTGGAAAAGATTTTCCTCAAGCGTATACTCAAAAGTCCGCAATTCTTTTGTTTTGCTTTTGCCTTTCCGAAATAAATTCCAACAACGCCATATATTGTGTATACTATTGTTCATGGAAATACCGATCGTACAAAAAACATACGAAGTTTATAAAGGAGTGGTGGATATAAATAATCATCTTGATAAACGCTGGCGATATTCGCTCGGACATTCTCTTGAAGAGTCCGTGCTTGCGCTTCTTGATTCTCTTATTATGGCGAAGCATGCGCCCAAGCCGATAAAAATATCATACCTCCTTAAATCCATGAGCCATCTTGAAATCTCCCGCCTGAAATTGAGACTCTTTCTAGAATTTAAGGTTGTTAAAAATGAAACTAATCTTTTTAAAAT
>MFVN01000030.1:9983-10912 GCA_001786095.1 Candidatus Nomurabacteria bacterium RIFCSPLOWO2_02_FULL_42_17 | reverse complement strand
TCCGGTATTTCTTTCATCACATCTACGGCACTACCGCAGACGATTTTATTTATAAATTTTGAAATATTTGTGGGTAAAATATCTTTTTTGAGATGTTCTGATGCCCATTTTGACGCTTCGGGGATAGTTACTAATGACATAGTATTATTTTATCAAATGGACGGCAAGTGTCCAAGTTGGAGTATTTTAGTCAAAAAAAGTAAAAGAATTCAGCATCTTTTCAAAAATTGATTGATATTCGCGCATTTGGGTGAGCTCTGTTTCTGTAAGACCGGTTGTGTCGGAGGGCAATCTAGTACCAGTTATTTCATATATAAAATCATTGTTTGTAATATATATCAACTCCGGAATAAATTTCTCAATACTAAAAGAATTTTTGTTAGTTTCATAAACTAAAATATTTATTTCATTTCCATTAATTATTTTTTTTTCTTCTAAATCAGGATATATATCATATTTTTGTAAAGAATTATAACCCCTCCAGTTGTTCCTTAAATCAGAAGTGGTACCAGTAAAACTTATATCACTATTAATTTGAATACGAAAACTAGAAGAAACATTTTGTTCTAAAATATTAGTAGGGGAAAATACTACAGATATACTATTCCCATATTCTCTAAACTCAAAATCACTTGGATATTCAAGTTTATATTTATACTTTTCATTTATATATGTATTATTTTTTTTTGTTTCCCCGTCCATTTGCGGTTGTTTTACTTCTATTGGGTTTGTTGAAGTTTCTTTATTTTGTGTATTTTTAAATTTGTATTGCCAAATAAAAACCCCGGAAACAATCGCTAAAAATATTAAAATAAGAATAATATTTTTTTTCATAAACAAAATCAGTTGCCCATAAAGGTAATATTTTTTGAAAATACAGACCCGTCGTCCGGCAGAATTTTCAAAATCCAATTTCCAGCGCCAACCGA
>MFVN01000030.1:0-9977 GCA_001786095.1 Candidatus Nomurabacteria bacterium RIFCSPLOWO2_02_FULL_42_17 | reverse complement strand
GCGAAGAAGATACATATACATTCCACTGTTTCCGTTTTCAAAAAACGGCTGGCGCAGTATTTCAATATCGGTCAAATCTGAAACCGACACAAACCCTGTTGCGCCGTGAACCACTTCATCATTTATGTCTTTTAGTTTAAATTTGACCGGAAGCGTTTGATTAATTTGGAGATTTTTTTCTTTATGAAGGGGCGGTTCAAATCCGCCAAATTTATAACGCACATAGAAAGTAATGCTTTCAGACGCAATATTACCCGTTTTATCTACGGCCTCAATAAGAAGCGTATGCGGACCGACTGTCCCCAAAATTATTGGAGAATTGAGCAATATCGGTATTCCGTCCAAAAATACGGAGACTGCGGGCGACGGGTCTTTGTTGTCTGTTGCTTCCGCGTTAAATATTGTCTGTTGTCCCAGAATAAAATTTTGCGATACTGGAGAAATATAAATTTCAGGAGGAGTAATATCGTCTAATACCGCCCCAACTAAAAGATTTCTTTCGGGGACGCCGTCACCGTTTGAGTCAATTAAAAGGGTGACACCAAGTTTGCCGGCTAAAAGCAGTTCTTCATTCACGGAATATATATGTATTTCATCTTCCGTAATCGGCAAGTCTATTCCATTAAACATAGTTTGGGTTCCGTTGGTCGCCGAATCAATTAAAATTCCATATTGACCCTCTTCGGTGCCAGCAACTTTATAAGAAACGAGATTATCGGGAAAAAGAACAATAGCGCCCTCTTGGTCCGAATCGTAAGCGGAGTTTGGAATTTCTTCTTTGATAATTCCGTTTTCAACACCGGTGATATTGCCGTAGCTGTCAACAATGCGAAGTTCGGCCGGACTATAAAGTTTGACCGTTTTTTTGTTTGCGTTGGCAATATTCAGTTTTTGAATCAAATGGTCGTCGTTTGAATATAAATTTACCGGAAAATATATCGGCAAATTTTCCAAACGATTAGCCACAAGCTGAAGATAATTTCCGGTATATTTTCCGGTGGCGCGGTTTTTGGCAAAACCGTTGTATCCCCAAGTCATTAATATTTTTTCTATATCGGAACAGGAAAAACTTTCTCCCTCGATTAAGATGTCGGGTTTGGGACATTTGGCTTTGTATTTTTCCCGCAAAACACCCAGACCGTCTTTTATATTGGCAAAAAATGATTGTTCGGTATTTGTGTATTGTTTATAAATCGGGGCAGTTGGGTCATTATTATAATGTTTGTATGGTTTAATTAGTAAATTTTTAGTTGAAGTATTTTCGTAACATTTTTTATATTCACTTAACCCAATATCTTTTTCGTGTGGTGGCGGATCAGATAATATATTCTTACATTTTATTATTTTAACATTTGAGCGCTTACCCCTGTTGTCCCAATTATTATCTTTATAATTATCCGGTTCATTTGCCCAAGCGTGGAAGGTTGTTTGCGTGACACCGTGGCCATAATCAAAACTTACATGTTCGTTGTCTATATTATCCGGCGCTTCTTGGGCAATAATTGCCAAAATTAATTCTTTCGGAAATAAAATGTTTTGGAAAAGAGATAAATTAAGAGGGCCGTCGTTTGAACTGTATAAATTAGCAGAAGCAGTCGCGTCGTTGTAATAATGGTCAATAATATCAATAATGGTTTCCTTTCTAGCGATTTCATCAGTAATTATCGTAGTGCTTTTATCTATAAATTCTGTCTGCCTGTTTGCTTCATACGAAAGAAAAATAGTAGGTGTTGACGAGTCGGTTTTGGCCGGCATCCAGCCGGCAGATCCATCGGTCGGGTCGGATATTTTATACCAGCGATGACCATCGGCAATTACCGGCTGGCCCACTTCGTCGGTTTTAGCAATAACTTGGATTATCCAGCCATTTGGTAAAGTTTTTATTGCTTCACCAGAAAGGTTTCCGCTTGAATATATGGTTGCAAATCCATTCGTTGTATTTTTTATTTCAGCATAAAAAGTGGGCGGCTCTGAAACACCAAGCCAGCCATTTTCTGTAGTCCATGGGAAAAAATCACCAACTGAAGTATATGTGTTTATATAACGCGGGGTATCACATATATTATTTAAGTCTGCGTCAGTACACCCCTCTACGGAGGTATCAAAATCATCCCAATAATTTCCACCATCTGGTAATGGTTTATTAAGGTAGGCGGAAATGTTTCCATTTATCTGTCCAAAGTTTGTTGGCCCTACCCCATTAGCGATAAAATTATTTTGAAAAACATAATTATTAGATATAAAAACACTTGAATCATACAAACCGAATCCGATGTTATTTCTAATCGTATTTCTGGTAATTGTTACTTTGTGTCCATTATAATTGTGAATACCATAACGGTTATTTTGAATTAAATTGTTTCGAATAATAATGGGGTTGGTTTGACTGAAATTAATATGAATTGCCCGGACAGATTTTGAGAAAGTATTATTTTCTATAAGATGACTTTCACCACTTCCCCCGCTTCCTATATATATGGCATAAAAATTACTGATAAAGATGTTGTTGATAATTTTATTATTTCCTCCTCCGGACATATAAATACCATTAGACCCATTACTTTTAAAAGTAGAATCGCGTATGGTGGCGCCGGAGCTTTGTTGGAGGTTAAGACCAGTACTAAATCCTCTTACGATTACATTTTTTAGGGTGAAATTCTTCCATCCACCCCAAATTCCAGTTGTAACTTTCTGTACACCCGAAGGTCTTTGAATAATGTATCCGGCGCCGTCGAGGGTTATCCCTTCTCCGCTAATAGAAACATAGCCAACAATATCATTCGTTAATGTGCAAGTTTTATTTATGCTGTCCCACACACCGGCCAAAGAACAAGTTCCGCCGGTAGGAGTTGAAATGTAAATAGAGCCCTCATAAGCAGTGGCTCTTGTTATTTTAATTTGAAAAAATAAAAAGAAAAATAAAAAAATCAAGAGTGTAATAATGCTCTTTTGCCGAAAAAATAAGAACCTCATATTCATACCATAAATTATATATCTTTGGTGGTTTATTTGTAAGTAAGGAATGTGAATATCATTTATTTACTTTAAATTCGGCCTGCGCCTCGCCCCCGAACCGGTTTTTGCGGGGTAAAAAATCATTGTGAATTTAATAATTCAATCACTTCTTCGTCGGATACTTGCGGAAAATGGCTATAATATGCCCCGACCGCTCCGAGGTAATTTAAATCGTTATCAATAACAATAACTTTATCAGCTTCTTTTTCTAATTCTGTCACTGTATCATGAGGCGCGACCGAGACCGCCACTATAAGCTCTTCGGGATTCTGTTTTCTTATTGACTGCATAGCTACGCGGATGGTGAGCCCGGTCGCAATACCGTCATCTACTAATATAGCTATCTTTCCGCTAATTTTTTTTGGGTTTCGTCCGCCCCGATACACCCCAATACGCCGCAGGGCTTCATTTTTTTGACGCAAAATTTCTTCTTTAAGCCAATCCTGATCTACAGATCTAATCTCCGCTTTATTGCATAACAGCGAACCTTTTTCATCTACCGCGCAAATTGCATACTCCGGATTTCCGGGGTGCCCGATCTTGCGCACAACGACAATATCAAGCGGGAGATTTAATGTCCGCGCGATTTCATATCCAACCACCACTCCGCCCCGCGGAAGGGCTAAAATAACGGCATCTTTTCCGCGATACTTGGAGAGTTTTTCCGCAAGACGCTTTCCGGCATCTTTTCTATCTGCAAACATGACCATACTGCTTTCAATTTTCATAACTTTGAAATTCATAGTTATTAGAGTTTATTCTGACACAAGAAACACAAGTCGGACTTGTGTCTCTTGTGTCTATTTCAAGTTTTTCTTTGGCGGCATTAATTTTCTGAATTTACTCAGAACTAAAATATATGATTAGTAGAAAAATAACTATAAGACGAGACAGCAAAACAATCTGGGACTCCTCGTCTTATTTATTTCCCTTTTCAAGTTTCTCTCGTCTAGCTGTTAGCTCGGCTTGTTCAGCTGGAGATAATTCTTCACCACCAGCTTTTTTAGATTCGAGAAAAGCAATACGAGCGTTTCCTGTCTCTCGTCTAGCTGTTAGCTCGGCTTGTTCAGCTGGAGATAATTCTTGTTTGCCTTCGAGGAATTTTACTCTTGTTGTGTTAACTTGCTTTGGTGTAGATTTACCACCCATGTTCATTTTTTCCATAATGTTTTCTTTTTTTAAAATTAACTTATTAATTTGTTATAGAAAGTGGACTAGACTTTCTATAAATTATTTTTTCGACCTAATGATTAAAAATTTTTCTTTCCCTCAAAATCAAAATATGGTTCTCTCCATAGGCGGGCAGGCGAATCGACTGACAGTATAACATAACTTTTTCTATGCGATGCCGGGGGAGAGACTCGAACTCTCACGACCTTGCGGTCCAGGGATGAAGAAAAAGGAGGCAAGGCCTCCTTTTTGTGAAAATTATGGTATAATAAAAAATCTGTCTTAGTTAGAGTCTAAAGCTCTAACTAGTGCGAAAAATTCGGCCTGCGTCTCGACCCCGAACCAATTTTCGTGGGGTAAATGCCAGACGTTTAATTAAAAAGTTTTGCCAGCTCCGGCTTTTTGCGTTTTTTCCAGTTGCCGGTTTGGTAGGCGTAAGCGGCGATTATAGGAACAACAGTTGTAGCTTCGGCATAAACCATTTGCTCATATATGGTTGTAACTTTACCCCACGAGGCCGCTTCTTTAAGGGTGGACGACGAACAGGCACCGTCGCGGACATCCGCGACGGTAATCTGTACTGCGTATTTGTGGACGGGAGCATTTTTCCCCAAAACTTCCGCGCACACCACTGTGTCTTGGGCGAAGTTTTTTGGCACGCCTCCGCCAACCATAAAAAGACCCGTATCTTTGCTTTTCATTTTTATTTCAGTGAGTTCGCGGAAATCTTTTATCGAATCGATTGTAAGGTGATTTTCAGGGTGTTTTTCTTGGTGAATCACCAAACCAAACCCGGCCGACGAATCAATAAACGCCGGACAGAAAATCGGCACATTATTTTCAAACGCCGTCTGCACCAAAGAATTTTTTTTCTTGGCGTGTTTAGTTAAATATCGTCCCATTTCGCGGATAAATTCGCGTGAAGAATAAGCGCGTGGCTCAAGTGAATCCGCGATTTTAGAAATAACTCGGTCGCAAACTTGTAGATTTTCTTCATCAATAAAAGTGTCATAAATACGGTCAATATATAAAGACCGAAGTATGCCATCGTTGATAAACGGCGTGCCACGGTAGTGTTTAAAACCCAGCGCTTCAAAAAAATCCATATCCACAATACTGGCGCCGGTGGCAACAATACAATCAACCATATTATTTTTAACCATATCTACATAAACCTGCATACAACCACCCGCGCTGGTGGATCCGGCCAATGTGAGCCATATGGTAGTTTTTTTATCCCCAAGCATCATATTGTAAATATCGGTGGCGTTCGCAGTGTCGCGGGAAGAGAACGACATCTTACGCCAGCTATCAACAAGTTTCCGTACGTTTAATCTCGTAATATCAATATGTTCAATCGTTTCTTTTAAAAGATTTTTTTTGGTTGGTTTTGGCATAATTAAATAATATACTTAGGCGGATTTTTTTCCAAGTGCCCAGCAGGGTATAAGATAAGCAAGCTTGGCCGCCGAAAAAATAGTGCGATGGGTGGCAAACGGTTCTGTCGAGCTGACGGCCGCCTCATTGATATCCGCGCCGACTATAATTTTATTTTTACACACTTTTTTAAGAAGTTCCAGGCCGAAATCCCAAGTTAAACCACCCGGCACGGGGGTTCCGGTAATCGGAAACACTGACGGGTCAAAACCGTCTACGTCCACAGTAATGTATACGAACTTAGTTTTGATGGCTAAAAGTATGTTTGAAATCGACCATGATTTTTCTAAACCCATTTCAAAAAAAGAAATTTTACCGCGCCGACTGCGCGCATACTGGAGTTCTTCTTCGGAATAGTCGCGTATTCCAACACTCACTATTCTAAATCCAAGTTCGGAGGCACGACGCATAACCGAACAATGCGTTTCGTGACCAAACGGATGCACTCTAAACTCGTCGGTGTCGCGCATATCAAGATGCGCGTCAATATGCAGAATAGTTATGTCTTTTGGATTTCGCAATTTTGCCAACGCTCTAAATATTCCAATAGGGGATGAGTGGTCGCCACCGATCGTGACTATAAAAGGCGGATTTTTTTTATTACTTCTGAAAAGTTTTGTAAAATTATTTTCTACGCGTTTTACCATTTGCGCGAGTGAGAGTTTATTTAAATTTCCCAGATTAGCCCAGTGAAATTTTACGCGCGTAGTTAAATCAGTACCAGCATGTCGTTCCCACGGCTCAATCTGGCGTTCAAGGCATTGTTTTATCGCCACCGGCGCCTTATCGGCTCCTTTTAATCCAGACGAAGTAACATCATAATTATTGGCAAAATAAATAACTTGGGCCTGTTCCGGTTTTTTAACAAACTCAATACCCGGTAAAAAAAGCCCGCAGTTCAATTTATCTGTTTGTTTTCTTTTTATTCGTTTTGCCATAATTTAATAATTTTTTCTTTTTAAAATGCCTAGAGTGGGAGTCGAACCCACATCCCTTGCGGGACACGATTTTAAGTCGTCACAACCCCGAGGGTTCCCCTCGGGGGATATTAAAATTTTGACTTCTGCCATATATGGTCAATCTAAAAATATGATTAAAAAATTTTCTTTCCCCAAAATTTCAACCAGAGGATGATCCGCCCTTGGCGGAAAAAAACGGTTCCCTCCATAGGCGGGCAAGCGAGTCGACTGACAGTATAACATAACTTTTCCTATGCGATGCCGGGGGAGAGACTCGAACTCTCACGACCTTGCGGTCCAGGGATTTTAAGTCCCTTATGTCTACCATTTCATCACCCCGGCGTTTTCGTCCAAAGGCCTGGGCGGGAATTTCTGCCTTCGGCAGATCTACCGAAGGTACGAGAACCCGCGTATAAGGGTTTTGTCTGCCTATGGCAGATCTCCCGAAGGGAGACAGACCTACAACCCTTGAGGCGCCGGGCGGAATTGAACCGCCGTATAAGGGTTTTGCAGACCCTTGCCTTACCACTTGGCTACGGCGCCTTATGCTTTCTTTTTAATATTTCTTTTTGTTGTCCTGTTTTTAAAAATCTCTCATGTTTAACCGCCCCACTTCTAGAATCAAACTCTTTGTATTCTAGCAGAACCCACGGTTTATATCCCTTTGTTGATTTAACCTTACCTCTATTATGCATAGAAATTCTCTTTTGCCAATTTTCAGTACTACCGATATAAATATCAGAATTTTTTAGACTTTGAAGAACATAGGTATAATATTTCATGGTTCTTATAGGGGTTTTGTCTGCCTACGGCAGATCTCCCGAAGGGAGACAGACCCTTGCCTTACCACTTGTGTCCCTACGGGACATCTCCCGAAGGTATGAGCTACCAGGCCACTCTTTCCAGATTTTATCTCTTTTCATTAATTTCTTCAATCAGCGGATGCGTTTGCAAAGTGAAATGCACGGCGGGGATTTTTTTTGATCGGATTTTTTCTCCCAGTTCAAAACGCAACCGTCTGGCCAGTTTTTGAATTTCTATTAAAGTTTGCGCGCCGGCGCTTTCCGGAAAAATTGAAAGACCGATATTTACCGTCTGTGAATCCGAAGAAAGATTACAACTTATGACTGTTACCAATTGGCTGGGCGGGGATTTTCTTTCCAAAAACTCGGCTGTCAGTTGCATAATTAAACTTTCTAATTTTTCTTGATGATGGCTCATTTTTCAATCATTCGGAAAATTTCCAAGACATCGCCGGCCACGATTTCTGTTTTTGATTCAACCAAGGCTCCGCATTCTACGCCAGCCTCAACCTCGCCGACTTTGTTTTTAGCTTTTTCAAGATTAAGTATGAGTCCTTCGCCAATTACTTCTGTACGTCTACGAACATAAAAATTTTCACCAACTTTAGCTAGTCCGGTAATTATTTTTCCACCCACAATTTGCCGTTTATGCCCTTGGCTGAAAATTTTTAGAATTTTAAATTCACCAGACATTTCTTCAACGGTTTGCCGCGGCCGCCGCCTCTCTAGTTCTTCGTGTAACCACTCAGTCAGTTTATAAATAATATCAAAGTTTTTTATGGAAATGCCGATTTGTTCGGCGGCGGCCGCGGCCTCGGAGTCGGTTTTAACATTGAACCCGACAATCAGCCCGCCGGCGCCGGCCGCTTTTACGTCAGTTTCGGAAATAGCCCCAACTTCCTGTCGTACGATTTTTAAAGCCGCGTTCTCGGTTTTGATTTTTTTAATTTCTAGCGCCAACGCCTCACTGGTACCGCCGGTGTCGCTTTTTATAACAAGCGGAATCCAGGTGAAGTTTTCTTCAGTTGCAGTTTCGGTCGTAGTAGCTATTTTTTTATTATTCGGTCGGGTTTCATCCGCGCGGGCTTTATTCGCGTAGGCTTCGGCTTCACGTTTAGTAAACCAAGTTTTAAAAGTCGCGCCGATTTGGGGTAATTTATTCCATCCAACGATATGTATCGGAGAAGAAAAAGTTGCTTTTTCAATTATTTCTCCTCGGAAATTTTCCAAAATACGCGTGCTGGCGCAGGCGCCACCAGCCGTGATGTAATCGCCTTTTTTCAAGGTTCCATTTTTAATCACCAAGGTAGCCGAGATGCCACGTTGCGGATCCAGATGCGCTTCAATTACAAAACCCTCGGCTGATTTTTTAGCATCGCCTGTCCAGTTTTCCAATTCAGCCACCAGTAATACGAGTTCCAGTAAATGATCCACGCCCGTGCCCGCTTTGGCGGAAATTTCCGCGAAAGGTATTTGGCCACCAAAACCTTCCAGATAAATTCCATGCTCTGCTAAACCAATTTTTGTTTTTTCCACATTAGCTTCGGGTTTGTCGATTTTATTTATAGCCACAATAAAGGGTATATTAGCTTCGTTTATGGCGTGTTGAGCTTCCAAAGTTTGAGTTTTTACGCCCTCTTCGGCCGAAACTACCAGAATCGCCAAATCGGCCACATCCGCCCCGCGCTGGCGCATAGCTTGAAAAGCCTCGTGTCCGGGCGTGTCCAAAAAAGTAATTTTTCTTTGTCGGTTAGAGGAATCTTTTAATTCAACTTCGTAAGCCGAAAGATGTTGAGTGATTCCGCCGGCCTCGCTTTCAACTACGCTGGTTTTACGGATGTAATCTAAAAGTTTAGATTTACCATGATCAATATGTCCTAAAACCACCACTACGGGCGGACGCAGAACCGACTTTTGGTTTTGGGATATTGCGGATGACATTTTGAGGTGAATTTATTAGTTGCGCGATTTTCATTTTATTTTACCTTAGCTTTTTCCAAAGCTTCTTTTTCCTCGGCCGTAAGATCATAAGGTGAAGTATTATTCTTCACCGGTTTAGCAAAGATACTTACGCGCTCACGCGCGTAAAGCGAAGAAAGCACCACGCCGTCGCCTTCTTCATTTAAGAGCGCTACCGCAAAACTTTGATTGCCACCAGAGTCGCGAAAAGGATTAAAGCGCACGATTTGAAAACCGCGCAGGGAAGTTTTTAAACGGGACTCAATGCCGGCAATATCTTTTTGCGCGCCAGCGTGTGATTTTTCCAAATTTTTCAAGTCGCGAACCAAATCGGCTATAATATTTTCCAGATTTTTCGCGCCCGAACCAGCGAAAATTCGTCGTAAACGCAACTCGGCCCAAATAGCGTGGGCGACCAGAATTGCCACCGCGCCCAAAAGTATGTAGATGAGAGTGTCTGTTGCCATGATATTAAAAGATTATATACTAACAATGTGAAATTAGCAAAAAAAAGAATTTACTTGGATTATGCTTCGGGCACACCGGCGGACGGCTTGGGCAATCCTGGTGGTTTACATAAAGAGGGTTTGGTTGCTAAAAAAATTCTAGAAGACGCGCGGATACGCGTCGCCAG
>MFVN01000029.1 GCA_001786095.1 Candidatus Nomurabacteria bacterium RIFCSPLOWO2_02_FULL_42_17 | reverse complement strand
AATAATTCCCAAATCAAGGGCGGTTATAAGAGTCGTGGCGGTAATCCAAATATCGCGGGCCGTGTTGGGCGCCATAACCGCTTTCCCTTCTTCGCCCAAAACCGGATTGCCGTCTTGGTCAACTTTCGGAATCTGGCGAGGCATTTCGGCAAATGTCTTGCCGCCCGTCGAATCAAGCGTGTGTTCTCTTATGATATCCGCTTCGGAATAGAGCGTCCACGGCCCGCGCACGGGCTGGTTGGGAACAGAGGCGTCGTCCGGTGTCACAATATTTTCCCGCGCCACATTTTTATATGTTAAGCAAGCGCCCCAAATCCCGCCGACAATTAAAACAATCCCGACTATAATTACCAACACCGATGAAGTTTTTAACAATTTTTTCATATTTATGATTATTATTAATAATGAGCTTATTGTACCATATAATAGATTATATTATCGATATCCCCAGTTCTATTTCTTGCAATTAAAAGTGTTGTATAATATACAAGGTATGGTTAATTTGGTTCTTTATTGATTAAAGATTGATCTTCTGTTTGTTTTCATAATTTTCCTTGCTCCTCTGCTTGACTTGCCATCGACAGAGGAGTTTTTTTTATTAATAACAACCTCACAAACTTGAGGATGTGGAGATTACCGCAAAACAATTTTTTGTTAAGATCCCTTTGTTATTCCGCTTGCTCTTCTTGAACTTGCTCCCCCTGAATTGGTTCTTGGTTTTCCGCATCTTTGTCTTTTTTGGTAAAGAAATAAATGCCCGAGATAATTACGATTACTAAAACAACCCATAGAATATTGTTGCTTTTTTGATTCATAAAATAATTAATTTAGTTAGTTAGTAAATAATAAGACCGCACTATTCTCATGAAAGCATAGCACGCTGAATGAAATCTTGTAAAGACTTCGGTTGAAAACCTTTTATATCAATTTCCGCCAGACAACGCAAAAGGAGCGTGCCGGTTTCGGCGTTGGTGACCAAAGGAATATGATGGTCAATGGCCAATCGGCGAATTTTACGCGCATCATCATTATTATTATGAGGCGATGGAATATTAACAACCAAATCAATTTTACCCGCCTTGATCATATTTTCTACAGTCAAGTCTTTAAGATTATCAATGCAATGCAACCGTTTTAACAAAATACCTTGTTCATTAAAATACGCATATGTGCCTTTAGTTGTATAAATACGCCATCCCCGATCATGTAGAGCGCGCACTTCGTCGATAAACTTATGCTTGTGATCGTCGGCTATACTTAAAAAAAGTCGTTTGCCTTTTACCGATTGTTCGGTGGCCAGCCAAGAAAGATAGAAGGCCTCAAGAAGATTATCGCCGAGACAAGCCACTTCGCCGGTGGACGCCATTTCCACGCCGGCCACCGAGTCAGCGCCCTTCAAACGATTGTA
Source organism: Candidatus Nomurabacteria bacterium RIFCSPLOWO2_02_FULL_42_17 (assembly GCA_001786095.1). GTDB lineage: Bacteria > Patescibacteriota > Minisyncoccia > Phycocordibacterales > MFVN01 > O2-02-FULL-42-17. Next base: position 5,747 of record MFVN01000029.1, on the reverse strand, counting down.
AGAAAACTGCGGACTTTTAACGCCAACATGATCAAGGTCAATGGTATTATAACGAACCGGCTGGTGTATTCCTAAAACAGCCTGAGTCGCAATCTCGATGAAATTGTGATTTGTTACTTTAGAAACAAACGGAAACGAGCGAGAGGCGCGCAGATTGCATTCTATAACTTTGATTTCATTGTCTTTGGCGATAAATTGAATATTAAACGACCCGGTGATTGCCAAAGCGGACGCAATTTGTCTGGCAATGTTTTTCGCGCGCCGTATGGTTTCAAGATAAAGCCGTTGGGGAGGCAGAACAATCGTGGCGTCGCCGGAATGCACGCCGGCATTTTCAATGTGTTCGGAAATCGCGTAGATCACAATATTGCCACGATCGGCCACTCCGTCAATTTCCAGTTCCTTGGCATTCATAATAAAACGGGAAATCACCACCGGGTGATCGGGCGAAAGACGGGCGGCTTCGCCGAGATATCGCTGGAGATCTCTTTCGTTGGTCACTACGTTCATCGCCCCGCCGGACAATATATAAGAAGGGCGAATTAGCACGGGATAACCCACTTTTTGGGCGAAACGTTTCGCACCGGCAAGATTCGTAACTTTTTCCCACTCCGGTTGATCAACGCCAAGCGTGTGAAGCATAGAAGAAAATTTCTGGCGATTTTCGGCGCGATCAATGGCATCAGCTGAAGTTCCTAAAAGACGATAGCCGGCTTTGGCAAGCGGTAACGCCATATTATTGGCGATCTGTCCCCCGACTGACACCATAATGCCATCGTTTAGCGCTTCGAAATCGGCGATATCGCGGATCCGTTCAAGCGTGAGTTCTTCAAAATAAAGCCGGTCGGAACAATCAAAATCGGTTGAAACCGTTTCCGGATTGGAATTAATCATAATCATTTGTTTACCGCATTGACGAAGCGTTTTCGTGGTATTTACCGCGCACCAATCAAATTCAACCGAAGAACCGATGCAATACGGCCCGGAACCAAGAATAATGACCGGAGTTTTAACCAGTGGTTCAACATCGTGCTTAACGCCATGATAAGTTGTATAAAGATAATTTGTTTCGGCGTCGAATTCTCCGGCCAATGTGTCGATTTGCTTTACAATCGGCACAACACCGAGCGCGATTCGCCGTCGGCGAACTACATTTTCAGAAAGATTTTTTAAATGGCCGATTGTTTTATCTGAAAATCCAAACTTTTTAGCTTCAAGCATTTGTTCTTTCACTAATGTTGTTTTGCGCAATCGAGTTTCGAATTCCTGGATATGTTTAATGTGCCATAAAAACCAAGGATCAATCTTTGAAAGTTTATGAACTTTCTCCACCGTGCCACCGCGCCGAAATACTTCATAAATGGCAAACAACCGCCGGTCGGTCGCGCGACCAATTTCAACCAACGGATTATTAAAAATAAAAGGGTGATGCGTTAAACCATGACAGCCAACATTAAGCATGCGCACGGCTTTTTGAAGTGCTTCCGGAAACGACCGGCCTAGCGCCATAACCTCGCCGACGCTTTTCATTTCAGAGCCGATTGTATGTTCACTGGATTTGAATTTCGTCAGATCCCAACGCGGAATTTTAACGGCTAAATAATCCAACGCCGGCTCAAAAAATGCCGAGGTTGTGCCAGTCACGGAATTTTTAAGTTCGTGAAGCTTATAACCTAATGCTAATTTAGTTGCGATGAATGCTAAAGGATAACCGGTTACCTTGGATGCTAAAGCACTGGAGCGGGACAATCGCGCGTTAACTTCAATCACACGATATTCTCCGGTGACGGAGTTAAGCGCGAACTGAACATTACACTCGCCAATGACACCAAGGTGCTGGATAATTTTAATACTTACAGCCCGCAGAGAATGATATTCTTCATTAGTTAGGGTTTGTGAGGGGGCTACAACAATACTTTCACCCGTATGAATCCCCATGGGATCCATGTTTTCCATATTACAGACAGTAATCGTGTTATTATCCTTATCTCGAACAACCTCGTATTCAATTTCTTTCCAGCCTCCTAAATATTCTTCAATTAGAATTTGGGACACCGCCTGAAACGCCTCATGAACTTTTTCTTTTAGCTGTTTTTTATTTTCTATTTTTCCCGAACCTAGTCCGCCCAAACTATACCCGGCACGCATCATTACTGGATATCCGATTGCGCTCGCGGCCCTTAGCGCTTCTTCTACGGTATATACCGCAAAACTTTTGGGAGATAAGATATTTATCTTAGTTAACGCTTTTTTAAATAGATCGCGGTCTTCCGTAATTTTTATCGTTTCCACCGGAGTACCCAAAACGCGTACGCCAAATTTTTTAAATATCCCGATTTTATTAAGTTCTAAACCGAGATTCAGGGCCGTTTGGCCTCCAAAACTTAACAATATTCCGTCCGGTTTTTCCCGCTCAATAATTTTAGTAACCGTTGTAATATTTAAGGGTTGAAAATAAACCCGATCAGCCATATCGGCGTCAGTTTGCACGGTGGCAATATTAGGATTTATAAGCACGGTAAAAATACCTTCTTCTTTAAGCGCCTTGATGGCTTGAGACCCGGAATAATCAAACTCACCGGCTTGACCGATGCGCAGACCTCCGGAACCAAGTATAAGAACTTTTTTTGGGTTGCGTGACATTATAATAATTTATGAAATTTCTTAAATAACCATATAGTATCCGTCGGGCCGGGACAAGCTTCGGGGTGAAACTGTACGGAAAAAAACGGTTTGGTTTTGTGTTCAATGCCCTCAATTGAATTATCATTGAGGTTCCGAAAAGTTACGCGCCAATCTTTAGGAAGCGTGGCTTCGTTTATCGCATATCCGTGATTTTGAGAAGTAATAAAACATTTATCCGAAACCCGCGATTTAGGATTTGAAATTTCTAATTTACACGGCTGATTGTGCCCGCGATGACCAAAAAGAAGTTTGTATGTTTGGGCGCCGGCGGCCAGCGCCATAATCTGACTGCCGAGACAAATGCCAAAAATAGGCTTATTTTTACGCAATGCGACGCGCAATACGCGGATTGTGGCTTTGTAATCCATTGGGTCGCCGGGGCCGTTTGAGATCACTACGCCATCATACGGTTCTTTGGAATAATTATAATCGTGAGGTACGCGTTTAATCCGATAAGGAAGTTTCATAAGCGATCGTAAAATGCTTAATTTTAATCCGCAGTCAACAAGAATGATTGATTTTTCATATTGCTTGTTGTAAATAAGCGGTTTTTGTATTAATACTTTTGGAATAAAACTTGCGCCTAAAATTTTTTTGCTTTGCGCCAAATCAACGCGCAATTCACGCTGTTGGGTTATCATCCCCCGCATAGTTCCTTGAACCCGCAGATGTTTAGTCAGCGCTCGCGTGTCCACGCCGGTCATAAACGGAATGTTTTGTTCTGCCAGCCAATCAGCCAATGACTTGATACTTTTGGGATGACTCCATGATTGGCATAACTCGCTCATTACCACACCCGCCACATGAATTTTGTCTGATTCCCATGTTTGTTCCGACAAAACTCCGTAATTGCCGATTAATGGATAAGTAAAAACAAGAATCTGTCCGGCGTAAGAAGGGTCGGTCAGCGATTCAACATAACCGGTCATGCCGGTATTGAACACTACTTCGCCTTTTAATAAATTGTTTTGTTGATATGGAACTTGACCGGAAAAAACCGAACCATCGGAAAGAATTAAATAACCGGAAGACAACATTACTCGTCCACGCCAAAGCGTTTATAGTTGTGCATGGGGGTCGTGCCGAACCAATGTTTGATTTCATGGGCGGCCTCTTCGGGTGTTTCCGAGCAATGGATGATGTTCATCACCGCCCGTTTTTCTTTATTGGCTAAAGCAGGAGAATCGTTGGAAAAATCACCGCGGATTGTGCCCATATCGGCTTTGTAGGGCATAGTGTCGCCGGCAATTTTGCGCACCATATCAACGGCGTGCACGCCCTGCACTACCATTTTGACCAATGGCGCCTTGGTCATAAAATCAACCAGCCATTCACGCACATTTGGGCCGATTTTGGCCGGCTCGTCCGTGCCAAAATCGGCCACGGCGTCATAACCATACTTTTTGTAGGTGTCCATAGTTTTGTGACCAAGGCGGGTTACCCACTCTTCGTTTTTTGGATAATGGTCGTGCAGTTGCTCGCGGGTGGGCTGGAACATTTCCAAAGCCACGATTTTTAAATCGCGTCGTTCAAAACGTTTTATAATCTCCCCGATCAGCCCCTTACGCACGCCGTCGGGTTTTACTAAAACAAAAGTTTTTTCTTCTTTAGGATGCATCATGCTTCTATCCTAGCATAAAAGATATTTCCCGCAAACGTCTTTTTAAATTTCATCCTTATTTATATTTGCAAACATTATTTCAATTTCCTGCATAATGTCTAAACTTACTCCGCTCGCTTCTCGTATTTGGCAATAATCTCGGCTTCGACTTCCTCGCGCGGGCGGCCGTATTTAAGATAGGAAAGTTCCTTGATTTTTTCCGCGATTTCCGGCTGGCCGACTTCCGGTGAAAGCGTGCGTATATTGAAAGGCTTGGCCGGTTGGCCGTTAATAAGCATAGACATATAGGCGTTATAATTATCCAGCTTGATAATATCCTGCTTGGTAAAAATCGGTTTAAAGCGCGGCTCCAGAGCTTCGGCGTCTTCGGGCGAAACACGGAAGATCGCCATACTGCCCACATTGCCAAAGACCGCGTTCTTTATGCTTTCTTCCAATTGTTTTATGTACTGATGGGCAATGTTGAGCGATAGGCGGTATTTGCGCGCTTCGGATAAAATTGAGGAAATGGAATCGGTTGTGACATTCTGGAATTCGTCTATGTAAAGATAAAAGTCGTTCATTTTCTGGCCGAACATATCCACACGCGAGAGCGCGGCCATTTGGATTTTTCCGACCAGAATCAATCCAACTAAATTAGAGTTAATATCTCCTAAACGCCCCTTGGAAAGATTGACTAAAAGTATTTTTTTCTCATCCATTATTTTACGGAAATTAAAAGACGATTTTTCCTGCAGAACTACTGGACGCATAATTTCGTTGGAAATAAAAACATCGAACTTGCTGGTAACATACGGCACAAAGTTGGATAATGACTGCTCACCGGTGGTTTTTTCGGCGTTGCGCCAAAACTCCGCGACGATTGGGTTTTTGCAATGCGATAATTTCATATCGCGGAATTCTTTGTCGCCCAAAATCCGTCCGATTTCCAATAAAGTATTACCGCTTTCCGGATGTTCCATAGTGAGCATGGCTGAATTGCGGAAATATTGCTCAAACATCGGCCCGCCTGAGGTTTTCATATCAAAAAGTTTGTTAAAGATGCCCACCAATTCATTAATAATGAAAGTTTTTTGCTCTGGATATTGGGGGTCGAATTCCAGCATATTCAGACCCATGGGGCGCGGAATGTAAGCGGGATCAAAATAAATCACGTCGTCTACGCGTTCTTTGGGAATTTGGGCGAGTATGTCCTGCACGTCGGAACCGTGCGGATCTATAAAACAGCAACCATCGCCATTTTTAATATCTTGAACAATCATATTCTTTAAAGCGACAGTTTTACCGGTACCGGTCTGGCCAATTACATAAAAATGCCGCATACGATCCTCGCGGGCCATGCGAATCTGCGTGTCCCGCCCGCGGTATGAATTAATACCGAGTAAAATGCCCTCGGCCGACGTTTCCATCGGCGCCGGCGCCGAACCCGATTTGGCTTCTT
>MFVN01000028.1 GCA_001786095.1 Candidatus Nomurabacteria bacterium RIFCSPLOWO2_02_FULL_42_17 | reverse complement strand
AACTCTCTGAATTCTGAATTTTTTGTCTGTAAATCATTGACAATCATCTTTAAAATTATTTCTTTGGCGGCGGGCGGTAATTTCATTGTTCCTTTTTTCATTTCAATATGCACAACCAAGTACTGATTGTGTTTTTTATCAAACTTGGTTTCAAGCGTGAACTTACCCGTAAGATAATTACTTATTGGTTTTTTTAACAAAGTTTCTTTAATCGTTTCTGGGTATATCTGTAAACCATAAATAGTAGTGGAAAAATCTTTTCTTTCATACACATATACGAACGGCATTTGATTAAAATGTTTCTGTAGATTATTTTTTTTAATTTGTTGGAAAATATCTATACCGACTTTTTTAAATTTATTTTCAATTTCTGAAAAACTATAAACACCTCCGTGGTCCCCTACGGCATAATGCACGAGTGGTATGACGCTATCTCCGGTAAGCAGAATTTCTCCATCTTTCTCCTCAAAATCGGTAAAAATAGGATTGTACTGGACTAATGTTGGAATTTTATTTATATTTCCAAATATGGATTTAAAAAGATTATTGTTACTAATCGCCAATCTGCGTATAAGTATCGATATCGGTGTTTCCCAAGCCATAGAACCTAAATCAGCGCTTCCATATATATTGGCTGTATCAAGTAAGAAATTTTTTACTCCTGCTTTTTCAGATATATATTCCCGGAATTTTTCAGAGTACGACTCGGCTGCCGTAAGTATGCGTATATTCAATTTTTTTAAATTTATTTTATGCGCCTCGGCCTCGTCAATTATATCTTTTATAAACGGCGGATAGCCGACTAAAATAGTTTGAGAATAATGTGGGGACAAATTTTTTAACGCGTTGAAAATTTCATTCTTATTTATTCCCGGAGTTATTATGGACAACGGATATTTTCCATTTATGCCAGCAATTTCAAACGCTTTATAAGTTATTAATCCACCGATCCAAACACCCATACTAAAACCAACAATTACTAAAGTGGGTTCCCGCGAACCATAAGAACTGGCATTCAAAAATTTTTCAGTAAACACAGAACATTGCCAATCAAGTTTTTCTTGCCTGGGGAAATAAACCGGCGCGCCGGTTGAACCGGAGGTGGAAGTAAAAACCATATTTTTCCTCAAATTACCGCCCCAAATCAACTTATCCAAAGAATAGACGCGCAAATAATTTTTCTTGTTTATAACCGGGAGTTTTTTAAAATCCTGATATGTTTTTATTTTATTGGAAGAAATTTTGTGTTTTTTAAGAAAATCTTTATAGGCCGGCACTTGCCTTGCCGCCCTATGAAATAATTTTAAAGACATCTGTTCGCCCCGCTTTTTCCAAAAGCCACTACTTTTGGTTTGCTGTTTTTCCATTTTTAAATCTTTGTTCGGCTAATTGATCAACCAACCCCGCGAAAGATATATTCTCTTTTTTTGAAATCTGAAATATTTCCCTGAACGATTCCGATAAATTTTTAATTCTGGACATCACGCGTTCTTTATTATACCCGCCTTTTTCCAGCTCATCTGATAAATCTATTAAACCGCCGGCATTAGATAAATAATCGGGCACGTATAAAATTCCCTTTTTAATAAGTTCATCATTTATTTCAGGGGACTCCAGCTGGTTGTTAGCCACACCGCATATAAGTTTGGCTTTAATTTGAGAAACGCTTTCCCAGTTTATGTCGCCGGAAAGCGCGCAGGGAGCAAATATATCCATCGGCTGGGAATGTATGTCCAAATGCGACACTACTTTAGCTTTTGGATATTTTATCACCGCCCGATTTACAGCGTCTTGTTTTATATCCGCTATCATCACTGACGCGCCGGCTTCGGTCAGCAATTTAAGAAGTTCAATTCCGACTTTCCCCACTCCTTTTATGCCTATGGTCCTTTTTGACAAATCAGATGAACCAAAAACATTTTCAGCCGCGTTCCGCATTATATAAAACGTGCCCAGAGCCGTATAGGGCGACGGATCTCCCGCAAAATTACTTCGGCCGATAAAAAACTTTGAATAATTAAGCATGAACTGAATATCGTTTTCTGAAATGCCAACATCTTCACCGGTGTAAAACTTACCGTTAAAACTATTAACTACTTCAACAAAAGCTTTCAGTAAATCATGGTTCTTGTGATGATCAATATCTCCTATAATGACGGCTTTTCCACCGCCGTTGGTTATGCCGGCAATGGCGCATTTGTAAGTCATGGCGCGGGATAGTTTGAGTGCGTCAATTAGTGCGTCTTTGGTAGAAGTGTATGGATACATTCTGGTACCACCGCTAGCCGGACCAAGGTTTGTGTTATGTATGGCAACAAAACCCAAAAGACCCGTTTCTTTATTCTCAAAACGTATAACCAGTTCATGATTGTCGTAACCGGGAATGGATTTAAGCTCACCCGCGCTTAATTTTTTAATTTCTAGCATTGTTTAAAAAGATTAAAAAGCAACAATTACCCCACAAACAGGACACTTAGATTATACCATAAAAAGATTGTTGGCGTGGATTAGCTGTTTATCACTGGTATTTTGGGTTTTCAACATCTCTTCAATTTCTTTGTTTGAGTAGTCAATTATCCCAAAAGCCACCCCGTGTCTTTTGGGATCCACAACCTCAATAATGTCTTTTTTATCAAACTGGCCATAAATTTTTCTAACCCCAACCGCTAATAAACTTCCTCCTTTTTTTAGGGCCTCAACAGCCCCGTAATCTATTTCGATACTGCCGTAAGAATTACGAGCTGAAAGTATCCATTTTTCTCTATCTTTTAGGTTACTGATTTTTTTTGCCGTAAAAAAAACAGTGCCGGCTTTTTCACGCCTTAAAGCTTTTTGAATATTTTCTGGTTTTATTCCGTTTACAACTCTTGTTTCTATCCCGACGGCCGTGCACAGGCGCGCTGATTTTAATTTAGAAAACATGCCACCGCGACCGTTTTCTGAAGATATTTTTGAACAAAGCTTTAAAAAATCATCACTTAAATTAAGTACTTCTTCTATTAATTTCGTTTCTTTTTCTTTTTTAGGATCTCCGGAAAACAACCCGTCTACATTAGTAGCAAAAACTATCAGATTAGCTCCAAACATAATTGCCAAAGTCGTCGCCAAACTGTCATTGTCTCCAAAACTCCAATCTGTATCGGCGACCAAAACGTCACTCTCGTTTATTATCGGCATAATGTCGGCCGAAAAAAGCTCATCTAGCGTATTCTTTAGTTTTATAAACTGACTTTGGTTAACAAGATTAGGTCTGGACAAAAGTAATTCCGCGATATTTATGCCTAATTTATCAGCTTCTTCTTTATAAGCGTTAAAAAGTATTGGTTGACCTATACTGGCCGTAGCCGATCTGGACATTTTATCGCCTATTATTTTCCGACCAAGTTTAATCGCGCCCGAAGTAACCAGTAAAATTTTTCTTCCGGATTTTATTTCTTCTTTAAGAATTTTAAGAATACTTGATAATATATTTTTTCTTACCAATCCCTGTTCATTTATCATTGTGTCAGTACCAACCTTAAGAACTGTTATATTATTTTTATTGGTCATTTTAGTTTATTTACGAATATGGCCTTCGCCGACTACAATATATTTACCAACAGTTAAATCCTCCAAACCCATAGGCCCTCGGGAATGTATATGGGAAGTGTTAATGCCTATCTCCCCGCCCAAACCAAACTCTCCCCCGTCCACCAAACGATTTGAGGCGTTTACCAGCACGGTGGCGCTATCAATATCTTTCAAAAATTTTTGAGCTATATTTTTGTTTTCCGTAACTATTGAATCCGTCAAACCAGAGCTGTATTTTTCTATATGAGAAACAGCTTCTTCATAAGAATCCACGGTTTTTACGGATACAATAAGATCAAGATATTCCTTAGACCAATCTTCTTCCGTGGCTTTTTTGCATTTATTTTCATCCGCGATTATTTCGCGTGTTTTATCGCAACCGCGCACCTCAACTTCGCGTTTTACCAATTCATTCACAAGTTTCGGTAAAACCAAACCGGCCGTATCTTTATGAATCAAAATAGTTTCAATAGAATTGCAAGTAGCCGAATTTGATGTTTTAGCGTTTACGGCCAAATCCACTGCCTTTTGAAAATCGGCGTCTTTGTCTATATACATATGGCACAAACCGCGGAAATGTTTTAACACCGGCACCTTGGCACACTTAACGATATTATTTATAAGCGCTTCTCCGCCACGCGGTATGACTATATCTATATATTTATCTAACTGCACTAATTCACACACTGCTTCGTAACGGCGGTCTTCAAGCTGTTGAACAGCAGAGATTGGCAAGCCGGCTTTTTCCAAAGATTCTTTTATTATTTCCATAAGTATGTCATTGGAGTGAGTAATTTCTTTGCCACCGCGCATTATCACCACGTTGCCGCTTTTGACGCACAGCATGGCTACATCAACTATTACATTCGGCCTTGATTCAAAAATACAAACCAATACGCCGATTGGCGAGCGGACTTTTTTTATTTGCAAGCCATCGGGTCTGATCCATTCTGATATGGTTGCGCCTACTGGGTCGGGTAATTTGGCTATTACCCTAACAGAGGCGGCTATTGATTCGAGTCCCTTGGCGGAAAGTTCTAATCGACGGCGCATGGCTGTAGTTAAATCTTTATTTTCACCAAGGTCGCGCCGGTTTTGCTGAAGTATTTTTTCGGAGTTCATAACCAAAGAATCAGCCAGCGCGTTTAGAAACGCGTTTTTTTGCTCGGTGGTTGCCCGTTTTAATATTTTAGAAGCGTCTTTGGCTTTTTTTGCTTGTTCTAAAACTTTTGACATATATTAATTAATTATATTTTTTACTTAATTCAACAGCTCTTTTAAAAGCGCTCATTACGGACTGCTCCCATATTTTTTCAAACTTCTTTTTCTTAAAAAATTTCAGAGCCACTTCGGTCGTACCGCCCTTGGAAGAAACTTGTTTAATTAAGTTTTCCAGATTTTTAACAGAAAATCCAACCTTGTTAGCCAAAACATAAGAACCTTTAAAAGTATCTTTGACTAAATTCAGGGCTTCTTTTTTCGAAAAACCCAATTTAATCGCCGATTTTATGAAACAAATTATTGTGTAAAGAAAATAAGCGGGACCACTGCCACTTACGGCCGTTACGTCGTTAATTTTATTTTCGGAAGCAAAATAATAACTCGCGCCCATTAAATTAAAAACATCCTTGATAATATCTTTTTCTTTTTCAGATACATATTTCGTGGATGTCCACCCCGTAACGCCCGAACTAAACCCCGAAGCCATATTCGGCATCGCGCGTATTATTTTCTTGGTCTTGAATTTTCTGGCAATACTTTTTATCGAAACTCCGGCCATAATTGAAACTATAAGCTTATTTTTTTCAGCAACCACTTTTTCAATTTTTAAGAAGTCCTGCGGTTTTACGGCTAATATGAGGATGGTGGACTTTTTTATAAGTTCATGTATGTTTTCAGACACGCACGCTAATTTGCTTTTTTTTGATAAAATAAAACCTTTTTTACTGTTTTTGTCGTAAAGTAAAACACGGTTGTCTGGAAATGCCTTACGTATAACACGAAAAAGTATGCCTCCCATCGTGCCACACCCTAGTATGCCGAAAGTTATGTTTTTTCCGCCAAAATCCTTCATAGCTACACCCCCTCCTCTTTGAGTTTTTCGATGATTTTACGGGTGCTGGCGGAGAGGCGGGAAGGAAATTTGATGTGCAGTTTTATTAAAAGGTCTCCGCGACGCGTGTGACTGGAAGGCACGCCTTTGTTGCGCAGGCGCAAAATCTCGCCCGGCGAAACGCCTTCGGGCACGCGCACAGTCACCTCTCCGTCTAAAGTTTGGATGGGTTTTTCCGCGCCCAAAAGCGCTTCGGAGAGTTTTAAATTCAAATCCATAACCAAATTTTGCCCTTCGCGACGGAAAACCGGATGAGGCGCCACGTTTATTTTTATATAAAGGTCGCCGGACGCGCCTTTGCCAACCGCTTCGCCTATGCCGGCCAGCCGTATCATCTCACCATCTTTAATACCGGATGGAATTGTGACTTTAATTTCTTTTTGACCGCGCAAAACACCCGCGCCGCGACAAGTAGAACATTTTTCTTCAGGCACCGTACCGATGCCGTCACAGTGCGAACAAGCGCGCACATTGGTAAAAGAACCCAAAATAGATCGGCGTGTTTCGTGAATTTTACCCTTGCCGTTGCAAGACGAGCAGGTCTTGGAACCCGCGCCCGGCTTACCACCCGCGCCCGCACAAGTTTCGCAGGATGAGGTTTTAGTTATTAAAATCGCGCGGTCGGTTCCGAAAATTGAATCGGTGAAAGGAATCTGGAGCTCGGTGGAAATGTCCCGCCCTCGCCGTTGACGCGAGCGACCGCCCGTTCCCCGCTCGTTTCCAAAAAACTCGCCGAAAATGTCTCCTAAATCGCCAAAATCCCAGCCCGAGGCCGGTCCACCTTGGGCGGAAAAACCTTCAAAACCTCCTTGCGAAAAATCAAAACCGCCAAAACCCCCCTGTCCGGCAAATCCTTCGGCTGAACCGAACTGGTCATAGCGCGCGCGCTTGTTTTCATCCGAAAGCACCTGATAGGCCTCGTTTATTTCTTTAAACTTGCTTGAATCCCCCCCGCCTTTGTCGGGATGATATTTGTGCGCCAATTTATGAAAGGCCTTTTTAATGTCTTCTTTACTAGCCCCTTTTTCTATTCCCAAAACATCGTAATAATTTTTCATATTTATTTAACATCCGCGTCGCGGATGGGGCCGGTGTTGGTATCGCTTTCATCGGGCGGTTTGTTTTGTTCCTCTTTTTGGTTTTTTTCGGCAGACATCATTGCCTCGCCGATTTTTTGCATGGCCATTGAAAGTTCTTGAGTGGCGGTTTTTATGGCTTCAATATCGGCGCTATCTTTAACTGATTTGAGGGCGGTAATTTTTTCTTCAACGGATTGTTTAGTTTCGGCCGGAACTTTGGCCCCATACTCGGTCAGCGCTTTTTCGGCGGTATAAATCATCATCTCGGCGTTATTTTTAACTTCGGCCGTTTCTTTCTTTTTACGATCCTCGTCGGCGTGCGCTTCGGCCTCGCGCTGCATTTTTTTAACATCTTCATCCGAAAGACCGGAACTGGCTTCAATTCTAATGGACTGAACTTTGCCAGAAGATTTATCTTTGGCTGTAACCGAAAGTATTCCGCTGGCATCCACATCAAAAGAAACTTCCACTTGCGGCACTCCGCGCGGCGACGGAGGAATGCCGTCTAAAATAAAACGCCCCAGCGATTTGTTGTCGGCGGCCATAGGTCGCTCGCCTTGTACGACATGAATTTCCACTGAAGTCTGATTATCGGCGGCCGTGGAAAAAGTCTGCGACTTGGCGGCCGGAATAGTTGTATTTTTTTCTATTAACTTGGTAGCCACATTGCCAAGCGTCTCAATGCCCAGCGAAAGCGGTATGACATCCAGTAGAAGCACATCGCGCACTTCACCCTGCAGAACGCCGGCTTGCACGGCCGCGCCCAAGGCCACAACTTCGTCCGGATTGATGGAAAGATTTGGTTCTTTTTTGAAAAAATCGCGCACGGCCGAAACAATTGCCGGCATGCGCGTCTGGCCCCCAACCATAATTACCTCCTGAAGATCGCCGATTTTGAAAGGCGAATTATCCATGGCGCGTTTTACAATTTCTATGGAACGATCGATGTATTTGCGCGCGATATCCTCTAATTTTGAACGCGTCATTTTCATCAAAAGATGTTTGGGTCCGGCGGCATCCGAAGTAATAAAAGGAATGTTTATTTCGGCTTCTAAAGTGCTGGACAATTCATGTTTGGTTTTTTCAGCCGCTTCCTTTAGACGCTGAAGCGCCAGAGGGTCTTTGGAAACATCAATGCCGGAATCTTTTTTAAACTCGTCGGCAATCCATTTTACAATATCGCGATCTATATCTTCCCCGCCCATATGACTGTCGCCGTCGGTGGATTTGACTTCAATAACATCATCGCCGATTTCCAAGATAGAAATATCAAAAGTTCCTCCGCCAAAATCATACACGGCTATCTTTTCGTTCTTTTTGCGATTCAATCCATAAGCCAAAGCCGCAGCCGTAGGTTCGTTAATAATGCGCTTGACGTCCAATCCGGCAATGGCGCCGGCGTCCTTAGTGGCCTTGCGTTGAGAATCGTTAAAATAAGCCGGCACGGTAATCACGGCTTCGGTAATTTTTTGTCCCAATTTTGATTCCACGTCGGATTTTATTTTCTGCAAAATCATGGCGGAAATTTCCTCTGGCCGATGGGACTTACCGCTCATTTTTACTTTCACGCCGCCGTCTTCACCGCGTTCTATTTTAAAAGGCACGACCAACGCATCGCGTTTTATTTCCGGATCGTTAAAAAGATGGCCCATAAAACGCTTGATGCCGGAAACGGTATTTTCCGGATTGGTTACAGCTTGGCGCTTGGCTAAAATTCCGACTAACCGTTCGCCATTTTTGGCGTGCGCCACAACCGAGGGTGTGGTGCGCCCGCCTTCAATGTTTTCCACGATTTTCGGCTGACCGGCCTCAATAATAGCTACAGCCGAATTAGTGGTTCCTAAATCTATTCCGATAATTTTTGACATAATTCTTTTTTAAAAATATTATTTTTGACCATCGGTCCATTTTCCGACGCGCACGCGCGCCGGACGGACTGTTGTTCTAGACATTATATACCCTTTTTCTAAAATTTCAAGAACTTTACCATCATCTTTGGCACGTTCAACCGACACGGCTTCCATTGCTTGATGAATTTCCGGGTTAAAAAGCACGCCAGTTTCGGAAATTTCCGAAACTTCCAACTCAGTCAACGCTTTAATAAGCTGGGCGCGGATATTTTCAACGCCAGTTTGTAACGCGGATTGGTTGGATTCTTTCACGACGATTGAAAGAGCGCGATCTAAACTATCCAGTGTTGGTAAAATCCTTAAAACAACTTGTGCGCGCGCGTTTTGAACAGCGCGCGCCAGCCGATCATCCTCCTCTTTTTTGAAATTTATAAAATCGGCGCGCGCCCTTTGCCAACCGGTAAGATATTCGGTTTTTTCTTTTTCACAAGCGCGCAGTTTCTCACGTAAACTTTTGAGCTTATCTTGAATGGCGCCGTCAGCATTTTCCTCGTCCGGCTCCAAAATTACATCGTCCTCTTTTTTATCCGCTTCGTCGTTCATATTATAATTTTATACAAAAATTAACGCTTAGTCCACCTAATTCCTGTTTCACTACGCTCAACAACGGAATTTTCCAAGCTACGCTTGGAACCGGAGTAAACGCTAAGCAATTAGCGTTTACTCCATTTCGGAGACTTGCGGGCTTTTTTGAGACCGAATTTGCGTCGTTCCTTCATACGCGGATCGCGCTTCAGAAAACCAGCTTTCTTGAGTTTTCCGCGAAACTCAGCATTCCATAACGTAAGCACGCGCGCTAAACCATGTCTCACAGCTTCGGCTTGAGAATGCAACCCCCCGCCAGAAACTTTAACCGAAACGCGAAATTTTTCGGTCAATTTAAGTTTTGAAAAAGGATCCTGAATTGTTTTTTGCATTTCGGCGGTAGGAAAATAAAGTTTAGCCTCCTTGCCGTTCACAGAAAACTCCGGTTTCTCGGCGATAAAAATACGCACCCGTGCGGTGGACGTCTTACGGCGACCCACGGCTTCAAAATATTTATCTGTTTTTATTGATGGCATATTATTCAGTTACTTTTAAATTTTTTATCATTAAGGCGCGCAGTTTGTTGTTCGGCAACATACCATAAACAGCCACACGAAATAATTCTTTATAACCACGCCGCGCCGACAACGCTTCTAATGATTCCTTTTTTAAACCCCCCGGATAACCCGAGTAACGAGTAAAAATTTTTCCTTTCAATCTCTTAGAATCAATTTTAGCATCCGAAGCGTGAAGTATGGACACGCGCTCGCCGGAAAACTTATGGCGAGCATAAGCAGGTGAATTTTTACCCATGAGAATTTTGGCCGTCTCCGACGCAACCCGCCCTAAACTTTTTCCTTTTGCATCTATAATGTGTTCCATATTTATACAAATTCTATAATAGCCATACGCGCGCCGTCAGACAATCGGCGCGGAAGTTTAAGTACGCGCGTATATCCACCGGAACGATCCTTATAATTAGGGGCTAATTTAACACAAAGTTTGCGCGCTTCGCGCCCATCTCCCCCCAGTCGCGCGGCGACCAAACGGCGCGCTGATAGATTACTTAAACGAGCTAAAGTTATCAACTTCTCTATAAAGGGGCGTAACTCTTTGGCTCTGGCTTCAGTGGTACGTATGTGATTACGCGTTACAAGCGCGCGAGCCAAAGACTGTAAAAGAGCGCGTCGCGCGTCTCGTTTCCGTCCAAGTTTTCTATTTTTATTATGATGCCTCATTTTGATTTATTTTAAAACGATACCATAATTACCTAATACTCTTTTTATTTCCTGTAATCCTTTTTCTCCCAGTCCTTCAATACTTAAAAGGTCTTGCTGTTTTTTACGAGCCAAACCTCCTAAAGTACGAACACCCGCATCCACAATCGCGTTCTGAGTACGAGTAGAAAAATCTAGGGATTCTATTTTCATTTTCATAGCTTCAGCTATTTCCTTATTTTCAGCCGCGGCCGAAGCTCCTTGAACATTCACTAAGGCCACCAGCGCCGGCGGTAATTTGGTTTCGGTTTCCTGAAAACCCACTACGGCCTTAAGCTGATGAATCATAATAGTAATGGAATTTTCTAAAGCTTCGCGCGGAGAAAGTGAACCATCGGTTTCAATGGTAATGCGTAAACGATTAAAATCAGTGCGATCTCCCACGCGCATATTTTCAACCTCATAGGCCACGCGCCGAATAGGACTAAAAACAGCATCCATAGCGATAGTGCCAATCTCAGTTTTTTCTTTACGTAAGGCCTCACGAGAAAGAAAACCGAGTCCGCGTTCCACGATCATCTGAATTTCCAGTTCGGAATTTTTTTCAGTCAGCTCGGCAATTGGCAAATCTTTATTCAAAATTTCCAATTGACCAGAAACTTGTATATCGCCGGCCGTAACTTTCTTAGCGCCCTTGATTTTAAGACTAGCCGTGGCTGGTTCGTCGGTTGTTAATTTAAAACGCGTGCGTTTTAAATTAAGAATAATAGTAATAACATCTTCTTTTACGCCAGCTATAGTTGAAAATTCATGTGTTATGCCGGCAATTTTAAGAGTAGTAATAGCCGCGCCGGGTAAAGATGAAAGTATTATTCGGCGCAAAGAGTTGCCTAAAGTATGCCCGTAACCGGGATAAAGACTATCGATTTCATAAATACCCCGATCTCCTTCTTCGGAAACAACGCGGGGTTGGGATGGAAGCGTAA
Organism: Candidatus Nomurabacteria bacterium RIFCSPLOWO2_02_FULL_42_17; assembly: GCA_001786095.1. Classification (GTDB taxonomy): domain Bacteria; phylum Patescibacteriota; class Minisyncoccia; order Phycocordibacterales; family MFVN01; genus O2-02-FULL-42-17. The sequence goes on along the minus strand of MFVN01000028.1, from coordinate 5,490 downwards.
TGTTATATTCAGCCATATTTTTTAAATTAATAATTTTTAATATATAAATTCAAACCTAATTTCAAAAACTAAACTCGCCTATAAAATTCCACAACCGCGCCCAGGTCCAAAAACGTTTCGGTATTTTCTGGCAGGGCGGTAATTTTTCCCTCCATATGCGTGATATCAAACTGAAGCCAGTTTGGCAAGCGCCAACTTTTGAGCTTTTTTTCCAAATGCTCAAAAAGTCCTTTAGCTCGACTGCCCTCCCTTATACCTACAACATCATTTATAGATACTTCTAAAGAAGGAATAGTTACACGCCGACCATTCAAGGTAAAATGTCCATGCGATACGGCTTGACGCGCGGCTGCGCGAGTGGACACGATACCCAGCCGATAAACGACATTATCTAATCGGCGTTCTAATCGTGAAAACAAACGATCGACCGGTTTTTCTTTTCCAGAAATGGAACGCGCGCCTACTTCCTCTTTAACATAACGCGCTAATTGACGCGCGGAAATTCCATAACTATAACGCGTCTTTTGTTTTTCTAAAAGCTGAAGCCCATATTCGGTCTTAGGCGAACGTCGAGGCCCGCGCATAGCTGATTTGGCCTTACGCGCCTGCGAAAGAGCAAATTTTTGAGTTTGGGTTTTTTCGTAAACCCCCGTACCTAGACGCCGGGCTATTTTAAATTTGGGCTTGCGTATCATAATTAATAATTACACTCTCCTTGGTTTTGGTAATTTAGGACCATTATGCGGAATAGGCGTGGAATCATGTATGGAAGAAATTTCTATGCCCCGCCCCATAAAACCGCGCAAGGCTGGTTCGCGTCCGGGACCGACCCCCCGTATAACCACGTCAACCTCCTTGATACCCATAGTCAAAGCTTTCTCGGCCAGAGAATCACCAACCTTGGAAGCGGCAAAAGGCGTTCCTTTTTTTGTCCCAGAAAAACCAATGGAACCAGCCGAGGACCAAGCCAAGGTATTGCCTGATTTATCGGCTAAAGTCAGTTTAGTATTATTAAAAGTGGCTTCAATATTCAAAACGCCCGCGCTAACTTTTTTCTTAGGCACTGCAACGGTCGCCGGCACTTTTTCTTTTGCAACTTCAGAGTTTTCTTCTTTAGTTATAATAGTTTTTTTACCCATAAATTTTATGTTTTTTCAGCGGTGCGCCGACCGGAAGCCATAGTCTTGCGCACGTTACCGCGAATCGTGCGTGAGTTGGTTTTGGTGCGCTGACCACGCACTGGTAAACGTTTGGTGTGCCGTGAACCGCGATAACTTTTAATTTCACGCAGGCGTTTGATGTCGCCCGAGACCTTGCGCTTGAGCACTCCTTCAATCTTAAACCCTTCAACGGCCTTGCGTATATTATTTTCTTCCTCAGCGTTTATATCTTTGACTTTTTTCTGCGGATTTATGCCAGTGAGAGTTAAAATTTGGCGGGCGGTCGAAAGCCCTATGCCATATATGGCCGTAAGTCCAAATTGCGCCTGCTTTTCGTTTGGAATATTTATACCCGCGATTCTCATTTTATTGTCTTTGTTTATGCTTAGGGTTTGAGCAAACAACTCTTAAATGCCCGCGTCGGCGGACGGTCTTGCATTTGTTGCAAATTTTTTTAATAGATGATTTTACTCGCATTCCCTTATACAACCGCAACTCAATCAAAAGGTAAAAGACCCGAAACGGTTGTGCTAATTAGTATATACCACTCACAATCTTTTGACAATACGCCCCTTGCCACCATAGCGATCCAGTAAAATTTCAACCTTATCCCCCACTAAAACCCTGATGCGATTAAAACGCATACGGCCCGCCAGATAAGCCAGCTGAATTTCGCCGTTCGGTAATTCCGCGCGAAACATGGCGTTGGGTAAAGACTCCACCACCACACCGCAAACAGTGTCGGGCTTGGCGTTCACGTTTGTTGTTTCAACATCCGCCATTAGAAGTACCACATTGCAAACAAGTTTTACAAGTACCAGTTTGAATCATCATACCGCCACATGTTTTACACATGCTGTCGGCATAAACCACGCCATTTTTGTGCGGAACCGACGTCGGTAAAACCGTTTCTTTTTTACCTTCCAATTTATCTTCCAATTCCTTGGGCGTGGCCTTGATACCGTAATCGTCAAGTTTTGATTGGCCCAAAAAGCGTAGGGCTAAATAGCGGAAAATATAATCAGTGATGGAAGTAGTAATGCGAATATCTGGATTTTCCGTGTAACCCGCTGGTTCATAACGACCATGGGCAAATTTCCCCACGAAAGTTGAGAGTGGCACGCCGTATTGTAAAGATATGGAAATAGCCGTAGCAAAAGCATCCAAAAGTCCAGATAAGGTTGAACCTTGTTTTGCCATGCGCACGAAAAGTTCGGCTAGCTGGCCGTCTTCATACATACTGTAAGTTAAATATCCTTCATGGCCGGCGATGGAAAATTTATGGGTTTCGGACTGGCGCGTAGGAGGTAAACGCCGGCGTACCGGCTGATCTTTTTTCTTATTTTTCGGACCCTGCCCTTCTATAAAAAGCGGTTGAGCGGCCTTGGAACCATCACGATAAACGGCAAAAGCTTTGAGTCCTAGTTTCCAGCCCATCATATAAGCTTCTATTATTTCTTCCACTGTCGTTTCGGTGGGCATATTGAAAGTTTTAGAAATAGCCCCGGAAATAAAAGGTTGAGCCGCGGCCACCATTTTGACATGACCTTGCCAAGAAATAGCTCGATTCCCGGCTTTGGGTTTAATCGCGCAATCGAAGACCGCCAAATGTTCCTCTTTTAAATTTGGCGCGCCTTCAATCGTACCGGTTGCTTCAATATGCGAAAGTATGGGCATTATTTCATCACTAGAATAACCTAGGCGTTGAAGCGCTAATGGCACGGCGCTGTTTACAAATTTCATCATACCGCCACCCACTAATTTTTTTGATTTAACTAAAGCAAATTCCGGCTCAATACCGGTCGTGGCGCAATCCATCATGAGGGCGATCGTGCCAGTTGGCGCCAGAACAGTAATTTGGGAATTACGCACACCATACCGTCCGGCAAGTTTGAACGCGTCCATCCAAGCGCGCTCGGCAGTGGCATAAATTTTAGAATCGGCAATTTGAACAACATTAATATTTTCTAAGGCGCGCTTATGCATACCTAAAACCTTAAGCATGGATTCGCGATTTGGTTTATATCCGAAAAATGGCCCAAGGCGTCCGGCAATAAGCGCGGAAAAACGATAGGCCTCGCCGGTCATGAGCGCGGTTAGGGCTCCGGCCATGTGGCGCGCGGCGGAAGAATCATAGGGCAGGCCTAAAACCATAAGTAAGGCCCCTAAGTTGGCGTAGCCCAGTCCTAGTTGGCGAAAATCGTGCGCGGTTTGAGAAATTTTTTCCGTTGGATAAGATGAACCATCCACGATTATCTCTTGCGCCAAAATCATAATGTCCACCGTGTGACGAAAAGCATCCACATCAAAACTGCCGTCAGCTTTTAAATATTTCAGTAAGTTTATGGATGCTAAATTACAAGCCGAATTATCCAAATGCATATATTCGGAACAAGGATTAGAAGCATTAATGCGTCCAGAATTCGGACAGGTATGCCAATGATTAATGGTTGTGTCATATTGCATTCCCGGATCGCCGCATTCCCAAGCCGCTTGAGCGATTTCACGCATAAGCTCGCGCGCGCGTAAAGTTTGCGCCGTCGCGTTGGTTTTTACAAAACGCGTAGAAAAATTTCCATCCGCTTCCACGGCTTCCATAAACTCATCAACCACGCGCACAGAATTATTAGCATTCTGATATTGAATGGAATGCCATCCCGAATCGTTCAAGTCATACATATTGTAACCGGCCTCAATCAAGGCGCGCACTTTTTTTTCTTCATCGGCTTTGACGCGCGCAAATTTCATAATATCAGGATGATCAATATTTAAGATAACCATTTTGGCCGCCCGGCGCGTGGAACCACCCGAAGCAATCATGCCGGCCACTGAATCAGCACCACGCATAAAAGAAACTGGACCGGACGAACGGCCACCATATGATAAAGTTTCACTTTCGGAACGCAAAGAAGATAAATTAATTCCCGCGCCCGAACCGCGCTTAAAAATCAAACCTTCATTTTTTACCCAATCCAAAATTGATTCCATATTGTCTTCCACGGAAAGTATGAAACAGGCGGAACACTGCGGCTTTTCCATAAGCCCGACATTGAACCATACCGGCGAATTAAAAGCCGCGCGCTGGTTTAAAAGTATGGAAGTAAGTTCTGATGAAAAAATTTCCGCTTCTTCAGCAGTTTTCAAATGACCAAATTTGAGCCCCCAATCTGTCAAAGTGGAAGTTACACGGTCAATCATCTGCCGAACTGAAGTTTCGCGCTCGGTTGACCCGATTCGTCCGCGAAAATATTTAGAGCCAGCGATGTTTATGGCGTTCTCTGACCAAAAATCAGGAAATTCCAAACGACGCACATTAACAGAACCATTGGGATCATGTATCGGCACCTCGACGTTTTGCCAGCCAACCTCGTCGTAAGGGTGAACACCCTCTTTTGAAAAAAATCTTCTGATAAAAACCGCGCGCGGAGCGCGCTTCTTTTTTAAATCACTTTTTATTTCAATTGGTAGTGGTCCTCCTCCCATAAATTTAACGTTGATCTAATTGTAACCCCGCGGGTGGAGTTAAAGCAAACGATTTATCCACAGCAAGGGGTGTGGAAATCCATTTGTTCACTAATGGACTCACAAAAAACGCCAATCCGACGTTACCTAGAAGGTGTAAAGCCGTAAAAGGCACCTGTCCGGCCAAAGCAACCGCAAAGGGTTGGTTAAAAAACAGTGGTCCGAGCGTAAGTCCCGTTACGGCGTCATAAAATAAGGTGCCCATAATCGCAAAAACAGCGTAATTCAGCCCGGTGCTCTCTCGTTTGCGGAAAAAATACGCCGCCCACAGACCCAGAAAACCATAGGCCGTGGCGGTCATAAAGGTCCAGGGCCCCAAGCCGGCCGTTAGAAGATCGTAAAGAATTATATTAAAAAAAGCAAAGATAAATCCGATAATATAGCCGTGCCGTTTGGCAAACGGCATCTGAAAAGCTAGAACCGGTTCTATGTTCGGTGGACGGAAAGGTAACATGCGCAGAAAAAAACATAATATCCATCCAGCTCCAAATTTTATCCAATTTATTTTTTTTATCATATAATTTCTTAATTTAATTATAACTTAAATATCAAACGGCGCAAAAGAACCAAGCCGGCGACTGAAAGAACGGAATATGTGGCCAACCAAACACTCTCTTTTGAATCCATGGGGTCGGTTGAACTTGCAACGGCGGTAATTGTAAGAGCGGGGCCGTCAGAGAATTTTTGAGCGTCTGGTTGAGCGAGTTTCGTTTCCACACCGGAGGCGGGGGCAGAAACGGAGCGACTCGAGGAGCGAGAAAATTCCTTTGACGGCATAGCTTCCGCTTCAAAAAATTCTAATGTTTGT
>MFVN01000027.1:5430-8926 GCA_001786095.1 Candidatus Nomurabacteria bacterium RIFCSPLOWO2_02_FULL_42_17 | reverse complement strand
TTTACCCCCAAAATTGAATACAAATTAGTCGCCGAGCGAAGCGAGGCGAACCAAAACTCTTTGACTTTTCCTGTCTGGTGCCCCCAGCAGGAATCGAACCTACATCTACCCCTTAGGACGGGGTTGTTCTATCCGTTGAACTATGAGGGCCTATTATGCTATTATAGTTTACTATGGACGCGGAAACAAAAAAATTAATAGAAGAAAGCTTGGAGCTGGCGCGCGATAATAACAAAATACTGCGCCGTATGCGGCGCGGACAGCGCATCTCGTCGATTTTCAGGCTTTTTTATTGGTTGATGATACTTGGCATAGCCCTCGGCGCCTATTATTATATCCAGCCCTATTTTTCGCAGGCGCAGAAGGCTTACCAAAACATTTCCGAAGGGCTGGGCAACTTGCCGGATGTTAGTAATTTAAATAAGGTTTTTAATCAGATTGGCGGAGGAAAAACGCCGGAGTAGCTCAGTGGTAGAGCGTCCGCCTGAAGAGCGGTAGGTCGCCAGTCCGATTCTGGCCTCCGGCATAAATCTACAACGATTTCACGCGCACATTGGCTTGTTTGTTTTTATCCAGTTTAGGCAAACGAATAGTCAGAAACCCATGGCGCTCGGTGGCCTCGGCTTCCTCGGGTTCCACTTCTTGGGGCAGAAGTATTGTGCGCGAAAATGTTCCCCAGTAAAGTTCGCGCGCGAAATAGTTTTCTTCTTCTATGGTGCGATTTTCTTCGCGCTTTCCGCGTATGGTTACCATATCGCGCGTAATGGTAATTTGTAAATCATCCGGCCGGACTCCGGCAACCATAGCTTGAACGACAACCTCCGTGGGTGTTTGATAAACATCCACCGTTAACTGGCCTTCCTCCTCTTCTTTCATCCAATCGTTTTCTTCTTCGGTTAATCCACGCTCGCCGTTTCGGCTGTTTTTACCAATATGCTTCTTTTTATTTTTTTCGTCTTTCTCTTCAATTTCTTCCAAATGCACACTACCGGTCAGCCTTTCCCAAAAAGATCTTTTTTTCTCTATTTTAAACATTTGTTTAATTTATATTACTGATGCGCCTGATTTTTTCAAACAAGAGCATTATTATAATAATTACAACCCATAAAAACCCAAACATACTTATCGTGCTTCCTCCGCTTTCTCTCATTATAAAAAAATTAAAGACACCATGCAAGGCAATAGCCGCCAAAAGTCCGATAACTGTGTAAAACTTTTTAGCCAAACGGGGCTTATAAAAAGCTAAGCCCATAGATATGCCCATTAAAGCACTGGCAGCCGAATGTAGAAGGGTTGCGCCTAAAAAGCGTAAATTGCCGGTTATAAGGCCCACAACCCCGTCGCCTATAGAAAGAGGATGTAGTAGAAAAAGGATATTTTCCAGGGCCGCAAAACCCAAAGCTGTAGTAATGAAATAAATAGGGTAATCTATCGGTTCATTAGCAAACGGAGTTTTTAGGGCGATAAGCGCGACAATCGCGAACTTGGCAATTTCTTCCAATGCCGACCACACAACAAGAAGTGTGGTCTGATTTGCTATATGTGTATTGGCAAATTTTTCCAATGGCAGAACAAAAATCACCGCAGCCATACCGCCGATGAAGGTCAGTGCCAGCAATCCCTTGGGTTCTGGTTTCTCTTTGTCTTCGCGCAACCAGAACCACAGCCAAATCAAAGCCGGCACCAATCCGCCCACAACCGCAATCGCAATTGTTTTAGGATCCGTCATAATATTGACCAAGGTTCAATCATAAGTAAATTTTTCTTTCCTATTGTATCCCAAATTTCTTCAGTCACAAAAGGCATAAAGGGGTGTAAGAGTTTAAGAATTTCAATTAAAACATAATTTAAGATTTGTTTAACTTCTTCATCAGTACGTTTTTTAGATGCTTCAATATATTGATCGGCCAAAGTATGCCACACAAAATCATAGATTCGATGAGTTGCTTCCCCGAATTCATATTTATTTAAAAACTCTGTTGTTTCTTCTTCTAGTTTTTTAAGCGCATTTAAAATTTCAGTGTCTTCGGAAGTCAGACTTCGAGAATTTCTTGAAGTCTGACTTCCGAATTTCCCATCGTTTTTTTCCAAAACAAAACGCGCGATGTTCCAAAGTTTATTGGCGAATTTCTTGCCCATCAAAATATTATCTTCGCCGAAACGGATGTCTTGTCCGCCGAAGGTTTGGTAAGCCAGCCCGAAGCGGGTGGCGTCGGCGCCGTATTTTTCAATCATATCGAGCGGGTCTAATCCTGTGCCTAGGGATTTACTCATTCTTTGTCCAGATTTATTGAGTACCGTGGCGTGTATAAAAATATCACGAAAGGAAATCTGTCCGGTAAAGAACAGACCGGAAAAAATCATCCGAGAAATCCAAAGATGTAAAATATCGCGCCCCGAAGTGATGAATTGCGTGGGGTAATAATTTTTAAAATCCGCAGATTTTTCAGGCCAACCCAGAGTTGCAAATGGCCACAAGGCCGACGAAAACCAAGTGTCAAAAACATCATCACCTTCGTCAGACGGAATTTTATGTCCCCACCAGATTTGGCGCGAGATGCACCAATCTCTTACATTACGCAACCATTCCAGTGAAATTTCTTTCCATCGTTCGGGGTGGTAGTTTATTTGTCCGCTTTCAATCGCGCTGATAACTTTTTCCGCTAATGGTTTCATTTTTATAAACCACTGTTTAGAAAGCATTGGTTCCACTACGTTTTTACAGCGGTAGCATTTAGCGATATTATGAACATACTCCTCTTCTTTTTCCAGCAATCCTTTTTCTCTCAATTTTTCCACTATTTTAGTCCGGGTTTCGGACGCTTTTATTCCGGCAAATTCACCGGCTATCGGCAGTAATTTTCCATAACCGTCGATTATTTTTTCTTTTTCAAGATTATGTCTTTCAGCTATTTCAAAATCTTCTATGCTATGGCTGGGCGTTATGGTCATCACTCCAGTACCGAATTCCGTGTCTATCGCTGAATCTTTAATAACAGTCGCAATTATTGATCCGTTAATCCATTCCAAATTTATTTTTTGACCGTGTTTGTATTCCGAATACCTTTCGTCATTCGGGTGCATTACCACATATTTGTCCCCGAATTTTGTTTCGGGTCTGGCTGTGCCGATGACAAAGGGTCCGTATTTAAAATAATAAAATTTTGTTTTTTCTTCTTCATATTCAAGTTCTAAATCGGAGATGGCGGTTTGGTCTTTTACACACCAGTTAATTACGCGTTCACCACGGTAAACAAGTCCTTCTTTTTGATAGCGCAAAAATGCTTCGCGTACGGCTTGTTGGTATGGTTCATCCATAGTGAAGCGCGTCCGGCTCCAATCAAAAGAACAACCCAATCTTTTTAATTGGTCTAAAATTACACCGCCGTATTTTTCTTTCCATTCCCAGACTTTTTCTATAAATTTTTCACGTCCTAAATCATGGCGCGATAATCCCTCTTTGCGCAGTTCCTTTTCCACCGCGTTCTGGGTGGCG
>MFVN01000027.1:0-5188 GCA_001786095.1 Candidatus Nomurabacteria bacterium RIFCSPLOWO2_02_FULL_42_17 | reverse complement strand
GGGAAAGATTTAGTTTCTTAGCGTTTATAGACATTTCTTCTTGGAGATGCTTGTTAGAGGCGACTCCTCCGCCAACCAAAATCGTTTTAACGCCGTGTTTGCGCGTGGCGGCGATTGTTTTAGTCACTAACACTTCCACGACAGCGTTTTCAAATTCACGCGCGATTTCAGTTTTTAGCGCCGGTGTCAGCCGGCCAAGATCGCGAACTAAATAAAGCACGGCGGTTTTCAGTCCGGAAAAAGAAAAATCAAAATTCGGAGATTTCAGCATGGGGCGGGGGAGAACGATTTTATCCCCTCCTCGTCGAGGAGGGGTGCCGGAGGCGGGGTGGTAATTTTTTGAATTACCACCCCCAACCCCCTCCTTATTAAGGAGGGGGGCTAAGCTCTTTCGGCCTTCTTCCGCCAATTTAGAAATTTCAGGTCCGCCGGGGTAGGGCAGACCAAGCATGCGCGCCACTTTATCAAAGGCCTCGCCCGCCGCGTCATCCAATGTTTGACCGATGATTTTATATTTGAGAAATTTTTTTGAAAGCACCAGTTCTGTGTGTCCGCCCGAAACAAGCAGGGCGAGTATTGGAAATTTAAAATTTCTAGAAGTCAGACTTCGGGGATTTTTTGAAGTCTGACTTCTTTTTATCATCGCTGAAAAGAAATGCCCTTCCATATGATTCACTGGCACCAGCGGTATTTTCCATTTGCATGCCAGTTCTTGGGCGAAGGTGATGCCGGTCCATAGTGCCGGTTCTAGTCCGGGCCCGTGCGTAACTGCGATTAAATCTATTTTTGGTTTCTTCTCGTTTAACCCGGCCTTTGTTAAAACTTTTTTTAGAAGCAAGGGTAAATTTTTTATATGTTCTCTTTTGGCAAGCATCGGATAAACTCCGCCATATCGCGCGTGAAGTTTTGCTTGCGAGGCAAGTTGGTTCGCTAGAATTTTAAAGCGGGCGTTTTGTTGGCTTCCGTGTGCTTCAACGATACTTATAGCTGTTTCGTCGCAGGATGTTTCGATGGATAAGATTTTCATATTTTTAATTATACTATGTATTAAATTGAAACATTACTCATTTTAGGGTATTATAAAGCTCTAAATGAAAGAGCGTTGGATTAAAAATTTTAAAGAATTAGCAACAACAAAAAACAGAGAAACAGCTCTGCTTATAGCCGAAGCTGGACTCGATGCTATTAATACGGAAAAAGTTATTTTAGATTCTATAAAACTAGAAAATAATATCCTTTTAGTACAAGGGCAGAGTTTTGATTTATCTAAATTTAAGAGAATCAAAGTTGTCGGTTTCGGAAAAGCGTCTTGCGACGCCGCCATGGCTTTGGAAAAAATTCTCGAGGATAAAATAAAAGAAGGCGTTGTTATTGGTCTTCAAAAAATTACCTGTGATTATATTCAAACTTTTGTCGGCACTCATCCACGCCCATCCGAGGTAAATATCGAAGCAGGTAAAAAGATATTTGAAATAGCGGATCAATTAAACGAAGATGATCTTGTTATCGCGATTATTTCCGGAGGAGGTTCCGCGCTTTTATGTTATCCGGAAAGCGAATGCACGCAAGGCCGGCAACTTTATGATGTATTTTTAAAATGCGGGCAAACAATTACTGAAATAAACACAATCAGAAAACACTTATCTTTTTTAAAGGGCGGGGGATTAGCAAAAATCGCTTATCCTGCGACCGTCATCGGCTTGATTTTTTCCGATGTGCCGGGAGATCGTTTTGAAGATGTGGCTTCAGGCCCGACCTATAAAGACAAAACCACGGTGCATGACGCGGAAATGATAATTCACGAGCATAATTTAGGTAAGTTTGATTTAGTTGAAACCCCGAAAGAAGATAAATATTTTGAAAAAGTACATAACTTTGTATTAGTTTCAAATAAAACAGCAGTAGAGGCAATGGTGAAAAAATCAAAAGAGCTTGGCTTGGAAGCAAAAATAATTTCCACAGAATTATATGAAAATATAGACGTGGTGCTTAAAAAAATATTTTCGGCGCAAAAAGAGCCGACTGGTTTTGTAATTCTCGCCGCCGGCGAACCCAAACTTGAAGTGACGAAAAAGGGTGGAAGCGGAGGCAGGAATCTTTTTATGGCGCTACGCGCGGTGAAAGATAAGATTGTGGATGAAAATTCCGTATTTATTCCATTAGCAAGCGACGGTATGGATAATTCTGATTCTGCTGGCGCGATAATAGATAAACAAACTTATGAAAACGTGGAAAAAACTGGAATTAATATAGATACTTCTTTGAAAAATTTCGACGTATATCCAATCTTCCAAAAATCTGGCAATATGATTCTTACCGGCGCCACCGGCGCAAATGTGTCGGATTTGATGATTTTACTAATTAGAAAATAACTATATGAAATTATACTACGGTGAAGAAACAAAAAAAGCTCTAAAGAATTTTCCTTTTAATACCCATAAAACAAGAATGGATAAGCTTTAAAATAATCTACAATTGCTTTTTCTGTTTCTACCGTTTCTTTGCAATTTGTTTTTGCCACACTAATACCAATAGGAATTTTAAATTTTTTATTTTGTAATCTTTTTGAAATTATTTTACAGCCATCATTTTTGAGACCATAATAAACAACTAAAGATTTTGATTTCTTGAGGCGCCAAAGTCGTGGCTTAGGATTGCCATCACAATATTCTCCTGTGATAGATCCAAGCTCAGCGAAACCAAAACCAACTTCAGGTAATATATTTGTTAAATTTGCATTTTTATCAAAGCCGGCAGAAAGACCTATTGGATTTTTAAAATTTATACCAAGAATTTTTTGTTCTAAAATTGGGTTAGAATATCTAAAAAGAAAACCAGTTAATTTTCTAGTTATCACGTATTTACCAAGGAAAATACCCACAGATGTCATGTGGTTGTGGACTACTTCAGGATCAGATTTGAAAAAGATAGGTTTTAGTATTAGTTTATAAAACCCCCCCTAAAAGGTAATTTCTTGCGCTAATTAGAGTATCTTTCATAATGTTTATGCTAATAATAGCAAAAATATGTTAAAATTACAGTAGTATGATAGATAAAATATTTGCGGAAGAAATAAAGGATTCTAGGGGAAAATCAACTATTAAAGTAACGGTTTATTCAGACGATAAATCAGCTAGTTTTTCTGTGCCGTCGGGGGCGAGTACTGGCGCGCATGAAGCGTATGTTATAGAAAATGCAAAAGCCATAAAAAATATAAATGAAATAATCGCGCCGGTTTTGATCGGCAAAAATATTGAAAACCAAAAAGAAATAGACGAGTTTTTAATAAATCTTGATGGCACAAAAAATAAAAGCAAACTTGGTGGAAATACGATTATTGGAGTAAGCATCGCTATTGTAAAAACTGCGGCGAAAGTGAAAGGAATGGAAGTGTTTGAATACTTACGAACCTTTGTAGAAGTTAAACTTCTACAGAGAAAAACACCGTATTTATATATGAATTTAATCAATGGTGGAAAACACACCCACAATAATCTTGCGTTTCAAGAGTATCATGTAGTGCCGGATACACAAAATGCAAGCGAAGCAGTACAGATTGGAATTACAATTCAAAATTCCGTGAAAGAAATAATTTTAGGAAAATATGGAAAAGAATCTTTGGTATTAGGCGACGAAGGTGGTTACGCGCCGAAAATTACAGATATTCGTGAACCACTTGTGATTTTAAGCGATGCGATGGAAAAAAATAATTTAACAGGCAAGGTGCGCCTTGCGCTTGATGTGGCGGCATCTTCTTTTTATAAAGACGGCAATTATATTATTGGTAATAAAAATGTTCCTAAAGAAGAATTAATGAGTATTTATAAAAATTTAATAAACGAATTTAATCTGCTTTCTATTGAAGACCCTTTTAACGAAGAAGATTTTGAAGGTTTTGCTAATTTAAAAATACAGAATCCAAATCTAAAAGTTGTTGGCGATGACCTAACTGTGACTAATGTAGAAAGATTGCAAATGGCAATAGATAAAAAAAGCATAAATGCGATGATTATAAAACCCAATCAAATTGGCACACTTTCGGAAACTCTAGCCACCATGAAATTAGCGCGAGAAAACAATATAGAACTTATCGTGAGCCATCGAAGCGGGGAAACGGACGATGACTTTATCGCCGACCTCGCCTATGCTTTTGGCTGTTTTGGCCTCAAATCCGGCGCGCCGTCAAAACCCGAACGCAAAGTGAAATATGGCAGGTTGATTGAAATAAGCAAAAAGTAAAAACATTATGCCAAGTAAATCACAGATAATTGCCACAATTGGTCCGGCGATGAAAGATAGGGGATTGATAAGGGAAATGATTTTGGCGGGTATGGATGTCGCCCGGCTTAATTTTTCGTGGGGCACTTATGAGGAACACGCGGGATATATTAAAAATATCCGAGAAATGGCGGAAGAGGTTGGCAAGAAAGTGCCGATTATTCAAGATTTATCTGGGCCAAGAGCGCAAGGGGACACGGGCCATGAATTTAATAAAGAAGCCGTGGAAGTAATTACGCCAAAAGATTTAGCGGATTTGAAGTTTGGGCTAGAACATAATGTTGACTATGTCGCGATGTCTTTTGTTGGAAACGCCGGTGATGTTTTTAAATTAAGAGAAGAAATCAAGAAATTAAATAAAAACATCCCAATAATTTCAAAAATAGAAAGAAAGGTTGCGTTGGATAATTTAGATGAAATAATTAAAGTTTCTGATGCGATTATGATAGCTCGCGGAGATTTAGGCAACGAGGTTCCGCTTGAAGATATTCCTTTGATTGAGGAGAAAATTATTAAGGCCTGCAAATCCGCCGGCAAGCCGGTCATTGTCGCGACTGGGATGTTATTTTCCATGACCAAAAATCCCGAGCCCACTAGGGCGGAGATAACCGATATAGAATTCGCGATTTTAAACGGAGCCGATGCCGTTATGCTTTCTGAAGAAACCGCGACCGGCAAGTACCCAATCCTTTCCATAGAGACAATGGAAAAAGCGGTTAGGGCGGCTGAAAATAAACTTTCTTCCGAAAATCGACTTTCCGTTAATTTGCTTTAGTTAAAAGAAAATTTAATGGTGGGCGATACAGGACTCGAACCTGTGGCCTACCCCACGTCAAGGGGTCGCTCTACCAACTGAGCTAATCGCCCGTTATCACAGAGAATACATTAAAATAGTAGGTTTTTCAACTTC
>MFVN01000026.1 GCA_001786095.1 Candidatus Nomurabacteria bacterium RIFCSPLOWO2_02_FULL_42_17 | reverse complement strand
ATTGCTAAATCGCCGTCCAAGGAAAAGACTTTGCTATTTAACGCCTAAAGAGATGTTTCATTGCACTTCATTCTAGAACTTGAGGAATAATACTTGACATAGTTTAATTATACCATTTATCTTGCATATTCAACAATTCGCGTCTCGCGGATGAGGATGACTTTTATTTCGCCCGGATATTTCAGTTCTTTTTCAATTTTAAGCGCGATTTCGCGCGCCAAATTTTTAGCTTCCAAATCAGAAATTTTTTCAGGCGTGACAAAAATTCGTATTTCACGGCCGGCCTGAAGCGCGTACACTTTTTCCACGCCCGCGAAAGAACCCGCCAAGGCCTCCAAGTCCGCCAGACGTTTGAGGTAATTTTCCACTGTGTCGCGTCGCGCGCCCGGCCGGCCACCGGAAACAGCATCAGCTGTTTGGACAATCACCGCCTCTATTGTTTCATAAGGATAATCTTCATGATGACTTTTCATAGCTTGCACAATACGCGAATCGGCTCCGAATTTTTGGAGTATACGTATACCAATTTCAATATGGGTGCCCTGCACTTCATGATCCAAGGCCTTGCCGATATCATGCAAAAGCGCGCCGGCTTTGGCGATTTGAATATCGGCTTTTAGTTCTTCGGCTAACATGCCCGCGATATGCGCCATTTCAATGGAATGTTGAAGAACATTTTGTCCGTAACTGGTGCGGAAATACAGGCGTCCCAAAATCGCGATAATGCGCGGATCTAAATTAAAAATTCCGCATTCATAAACTGCCTGATCGCCCTTGTCTTTAATAATTTTATTTATATCATTTTTGGCTTTCTCCACCATTTCCTCAATTTTGGCCGGTTGTATGCGCCCGTCGATAATCAGATTTTCCAAAGCCACGCGCGCGATTTGTCGCCGCACCGGATCAAAAGAAGAAATGACGATGGATCCCGGCGTGTCGTCAATCATAAGCTCCACGCCGGCCGCCCGCTCAAAAGCCCGTATATTACGGCCTTCTTTGCCGATAATTTTTCCTTTTATGTCATCATTGGGAATAGAAACAATCGAAGTCATCAACTCGGTGGCCGTGGATGAGGCCAACCGTTGCACCGACGCGGCCAAAATATCTTTAGCCCGCCGTTCCAAAGTCTCATTATTAGTATCTTCCAACTTGCGCATGCGCACTAAAAGATCTTCCTCATACTTATGCTCCGCGGTTTTCATAACTTCTTCTTTGGCCTCAACTTCGGTCAAGCCGGCCACTTTTTCCAGAGAGGTTTGGCGTTCGACCGCGAGCGCGTCCGCGCGCTCGCGGATCTTTTTTATCTCTTCCACCTTAACTTTTAAACTTTCGGCTTCTTTATCAATTTCGGTCTGACGCGTATCCAAAAGGCCTTCTTTTTTTATCAGCCGTTCTTCGGTTTTTTTATGTTCGACTTCGTGTTCTGTGGATTTTTTGCGCGCTTCTTCCAGAGTTTCTTCGGCTTTTTTCTTGGCTTCGCCGGTAATCTTTTGAACCTCTTCTTTGGCGCCGACCATCATCTGTTTGATGTCGATTTCAATGGAACGTCGGCGGGCTAGGGCGATTATACGGCGCAAATAATAACCCGCGAACAAACCCAAAACGACCGCCACCGCCAGCAGGAAAATTATTAACAATGTGCTCATAAGCGTTAGGGCTTATGGAAGCAAACTTTCAGCTCAAACTAGAAAAACTTTCAGAAGGTCATTCTAAGATTCTTAAGGTTTTTTAGATAGTTTTGGCAAGAAATTCCCATGAGTTTTTAAGTTTGTTCCCAAAAGCCAAATAAATTTATAAAAAAGGACACCCCTATTTTAGCAAAGAGGGGACAAAAACGCAACCCTTGCAATCTCTTTCCTATTTTCCCCCGTTCTTATTGCGGATGACTTCGTCGATAATGCCGTATTTCTTGGCGTCTTCGGCAGCCATGAAAAAGTCGCGATCAGAATCCTTTTCAATCTGGGTGAGTGGCTGGCCGGTATTTTTGGCCAAAATTTTATTTAAGTTTTCTTTGATGTGCAAAATATGTTTGGCTTGAATGGCGATATCCGAGGCTTGGCCTTCAGCACCACCCATAACTTGGTGAATCATAATCTCGGCGTTGGGCAGGGCGTAACGTTTGCCTTTGGCGCCGGAAGAGAGGAGCACGGCCGCGGCCGAAGCCGCCAACCCCACGCAAACTGTGGCAATGTTCGGCTTGGTGTAATTCATTGTGTCGTAAATAGCCATAGCCGCCGAAACCGAACCGCCGGGGGAGTTGATATAAAGCGTGATTTCTTTTTTAGAGTCTTCGTATTCTAAAAAAAGCATCTGGGCGATTATGATGTTAGCCATGTGGTCGTCAATCGGCCCGCCTAGAAAAATAATCCGTTCTTTTAAAAGACGCGAATAAATATCGTAAGCCCGCTCGCCAAACTGCGATTTCTCAATGACCGTGGGTATTAAAAAATTTGATATGTTTTTCATACGCCTATTATATCAAAACAGTTTCAGAATTCAACCGAAACTTTTAACAACAAACATTCAATGTTTATTTTTATACCCTCTCCCACTAATCAACCTAAAATTTTTTCAGTTTCAGTTTACTGAATCGTACTATCAACTTCATCAAAAGTTGTCAGGTCGTCATCTAGAAAAAGTTCGTCTAAACTAGTTTCATCTTCAAAAATAATTTCGTCGGCGCTGATTTCATTTAACTCATCCGTAGCGGGTTCTTTGTTGACAAACTCGGCGCGGTTTTGTTTCCAAAACCAATATCCGCCGACGAGCAGAACCAAAATTATAACAACAATTCCCCAAAGGGCCCCATTGGATTTTTCTTCTTTTTTAATGTCTTCTTCCATAAGCTGAATTATAACAAAAACGGCACCAGCAGTATAGCCAAAATGTTCATTACTTTAATCAGCGGATTAATGGCCGGCCCCGCCGTGTCTTTGTAAGGATCGCCCACGGTGTCGCCGGTAACGGCGGCTTTGTGTGCTTCCGAACCCTTCCCGCCCAAATTACCTTCCTCAATATATTTTTTAGCATTATCCCAAGCTCCGCCACCCGAAGTCATAGAGATAGCCACGAACATTCCGGAAATAATTACACCCATTAAAAGTCCGCCCAGCGCTTGCGCTCCCAGTAAAAATCCCACGATCAATACCGCCACGACAGGCAGAAGCGCCGGCACCAACATTTCTTTGAGCGCCGCGCGCGTAACCAAGTCCACCGCCTTGCCATATTCTGGGCGCGCGGCGCCGGACATCAGTCCGGAAATTTCGCGGAATTGCCGGCGAATTTCGGTTACCAGCGCACCGGCGGCTCGGCCGACGGCGCGCATAGACAGCGCGCTGAAAAGATAAGGTACGGCCGCGCCCAAGAAAAGTCCGGCTAAAACTTTAGGCGAGGAAAGGTCAAATGAAAAACTACCGCCGGATTTTCCGAGTTCCTGAACAAAGCCGGCGAAAAGAACCAAGGCCGCCAGTCCAGCCGAAGCGATCGCGTAACCTTTTGTAACGGCCTTAGTGGTATTACCTACGGCGTCCAGCGCGTCGGTTACTTGGCGTGTTTCCACCGGTGCGCTGGTCATTTCAGCGATGCCTCCGGCGTTGTCGGTAATCGGTCCGAAAGAATCAATAGCCACAATCATGCCGGCCGCCGACAACATGGCCACGGCCGCCAAGGCGATACCATAAATTCCGGCTAGGGCATAAGCCGCTAAAATTCCGCCGGTGATAAATAAAATTGGAATGAAGGTGGATTCCATTCCGACCGAAAGTCCCATAATCACATTTGTGCCGTGTCCCGAGCGTGAAGCTTCGGCGATGGATTGCACCGGTCGAAATTTTTTAGAAGTGTAATATTCAGTGACTACAACCATGACGGCGGTGAGAATCAAGCCGACCATTTCGGCTAAAAAATATTTTTCAAAACCGGCACCGAAAAATTTCTGGGTGGCAAAGTAAAAAAATACGGCGGAAATAATTAGCGTGGCAATCAGTCCTTTATAAAGCGCTCCCATAATCCCACCCGTACGACCTAATCGCACGAAAAAAGTTCCGATTATTGAAGACACAATACCTAGTCCGCCAAGAATAAGAGGGAAGACCATAGAGTTTCCTTTCTCGCCTAAAATTACAAAGGGTAAAGCAAGAAGCATGGCGGCGGTTAAGGTGACGGCGTAAGTTTCAAAAAGATCGGCGGCCATGCCCGCGCAGTCGCCCACGTTGTCGCCGACGTTGTCGGCAATCACGCCCGGGTTTCGCGGATCGTCTTCGGGAATGCCGGCTTCAATTTTGCCGACTAGGTCAGTACCCACGTCGGCGGCTTTAGTAAAAATCCCTCCGCCCAAGCGCGCGAAAACAGAAATTAAAGAAGCGCCGAAAGCCAATCCGATCAGAGCGCCGACATCTTTAGTTATCAGATAAAGCCCGGCAACTGAAAGCAATCCTAACGCCACCACCAAAAGACCGGTAACCGCGCCCGCGTCAAAAGCAATTTTTAGCGCCGGTGCTAAACCGGAGCGCGCGGCCTCGGCGGTCTTGGCGTTGGCGCGCACGGCAATACCCATTCCTATAAAACCCGCCGCCGCGGAAACTATGGCGCCGACGGCAAAACCCAGTGCTACCGTGAAATTAAGCAGAAGCGCCAAAACCACAAAAAGAACCAGCGCCACAAAACCCACGGTTTTGTATTGGCGGACCAAATATGCTTGCGCGCCTTCTTGAATAGCTCGAGAAATACGGCGTGTTTCTTCATTACCGGAAGATTTTTTATTCAGCGACCAGATTAAATAAACAGTATAGCCGACCGCTATGGCGATAGGCGCGAAAACAAGCCAATAATTTATATTTGTCATATGTGGAATTATTCTAAACCAAAGTTTTCTAAAGTCAACCAAACCTGTATAATGTGTCTATGTCCAAAATACAGGAATCGTTCAATATTAAGCTGGCAATAGCACTTTCATTTGCTTTTTTATTTACGCATACCATATTTTTAGTTTCTATACCCGGTTTTGGGCAAGGCACAGTTACCCAAATACATTGGAGCAAGGATTTGTTTTTCCCCGCGCCTTTCGAAATTTCCCGTTGGGCTGATCTTTTAGTAGGAGTTATTTATGCTTTCTTGGTAGCTTTCGCCTTAACTTCAAAATATATGTCCAAACACCACGCGCCGGTCGGATTTACTCTCGGCTTAATTCCCGGAACCGTTGTCAGTGTGATTATCACTCTGATTATAAGAATTTTTGCGTTACCGCATCTGGCTTTTATAGTTTCTCTTTTTGGGGGAGCGCTTGTGGCCCTGGTTTCTATTCTGGCCACTTTCGCGGCTTATGATCCCGGACGGGGAATGTTTTTCATACCCTCTGTAGTTTTTGCCTCGCTTGCCGGTACGCTTTTCGGTAACGGCTTTATTTTTGGATTTGTCGACGGAATTTTTTTAGCGATTCCTTTTATCTTAGCCGGAGTCGCGATAGGCGTCTTAAGTTGGGTTGCATTTCTGTTCGCCCATCACAAAGTTCCTCCCGACAGATACCCGACGGGGCCTCTCTATCAATAATTTAATTAAAACACCAGTTCGTTTACTGTTTCCCAATCAGTTTCATTTAGGACCACAATCTTATTCTCGCCGACGATATACAAATAGTCGTTGATGAAGAGCGCCCGTTTTGCCTGCATATCACTGACCGCTTTCTGAAGTTTCAGAGAATCATTTTCATAAGAAAAGACATAACCGCCGTTGCTTCCGGGCAGAAAGAAAATTTTATGCTTTTCATCGGACAAGAAAGCGTGGTGGGTGTTTAAGATATCGGACCAGTATTCTTTGAGAATATATTTGGAAACTTCTTGGGGGTTGGTGGGAGATGAAACATCAAACAATGAGATTTTAACTTCCGAGCCCTCTTTGCCGATTCCCAAAATTCTATTTTCAGCGATCGGATCCAAGTACGAGGAATAGCCCGGTATTTTTAATTCACCCTTAACTTGCGGATTATTAGGATTACTAAGGTCAAGGACGTAAAACGGATCAGTTTGTCTGAAAGTTACCAGATAACCCTTATCTCCGATAAAGCGCGCCGAGTAAATTCTTTCTCCGGCGCCCAACCCTTGCGCTGAGCCGACAACTTTCAGATTTTTATCAAGAACATATATATCATTTTCGGTTTCAATTCTCGCGCCCCACAGGAAATTTTCTCCAACTGTAACGGCCACTCTTAAGTTCTTTTCATATTCATCAAGAGAGAATTGATTTAAAAGACTGCCGGGCACGATTCCTATGGTTTCAACTTTCAAATCGTCAATGTTTATTTTTACTATGTCGGTTTTGGTCAGATCGCGTTTGTGTTTTTTCACATAATCGCTCATTTTGTTTGTCATTTCATTTTCGAATTTCAGAGAATCGTCATCGCTTAAAGATCTTCGGAATTCATTCATAATTGTTTCAAACTCGGCCATCTTCGCTTGCTGGCTAAGGTCATAACCCTTAACTTTAGTAAAGCGTTCCATCATCCAAGCCGGCACCAAGTTCTCGCTTTCTTTAAAGAAATCATAATAAAGTTCAAACTGGTCGCCGTTGTAGGAGTAGGCGACATAGACGGCGTTTTGAGACATATAGATAGTGGAATTATACGAGCCGACAAAAGAAATTCCTTTGGTTATATTTCCTGTGGCCACATCAATAGTAGAAATGTTATAAACCGCCTCGGATGATATCGGTATTTGGGGATGATAAATATCAAGACAAGGTATGGAAATTGTTTTTCCGTCTTGGGTGAACAAGGGCATAGGACAGGGGTTAGATCGGTTAATCCACGTGTTGGTTACCAAATAAATTTTTCCGCCATATAAACGAGCTTGGACGATTGAGTTATTGTCTTTCAGATTTATTGCCCATTTTTCTTTAGGGGAGTCGGGGCTGGTTACATCATAGCCGAACAAACTGTTATTGTTATTTTCCAAAACCACCAGAATATTATCTTTCAATAATAAATTACCGTTCTTTTTTATCGCGCCTTTTTCCGCCAAGCCGGCC
>MFVN01000025.1 GCA_001786095.1 Candidatus Nomurabacteria bacterium RIFCSPLOWO2_02_FULL_42_17 | reverse complement strand
AAAATCTTGTTTACAATAATCAAAATTTTGGTCTGAGTTACCCAGAAGAACCAACACCAATTTTTGGGGAAATAATGGGTGAAAAATATAGCGACATGAATGGCAACGGAAAGAAAGGTCTTTTTGAAAAAGGTTTAGCTGGTTGGACTATTAATCTTTATGTTGATTCTCATCTTACTATTCCAGTTAAAACAACAACTACTTCAACTGGAACTTTCTGGCAACCAGAACTTAAGGGTGATTATAATTTCAGCGGTTTACCCATGGGGACTTATTATGTGGCTGAAGTCCAAAAAACTGGTTGGAGGCAATCTCAGCCATTCCCTAATTTATACTACATAATAACAGTTGGCAATGGTACTGGTCAGAAGCTTAATCATAGCAGTATAAACTTTGGTAATTTCCAAGCCCTGATTGATGATTCAGGTGGAACAACAGGGAGAAATTTGTCACAATAATTACTTGGCTAAATACTCATTAAAATGAAAAATATTTATCAACTAATTAAACCCTAAAAAATTTGGAGAAATTATAAAACAATGCGTTCGATAAGAAATATTATCTCCCTTCGGGAGATCTCCCGTAAGGAGAAAAATTTGAAGGGTAAGGTTGCGCTGGTGCGGGTAGATTTTAATGTTCCCATTAGGGGGAATAAAGTGCTTGATGCTACGCGCATAAATGTGGCCTATCCAACACTTCGTCTTTTATTAAAAAAAGGCATGGAGAAAATAATAATTTTAAGCCATCATTCTGATCCAAAACAATCGCTGGCGCCGGTTCGAAAAATTTTAGCCAAAAATTTTTCGCCGGCGCGGGTTCATCTTTTAGAGAATTTGCGTATGGGTCCGGGCGAGGAGAAAAATGACCTTAATTTTGCCAAAAAATTAGCCAAGCTCGGAGATATATATATAAATGAAACTTTTCCGGATTCCCATCGTGCGCATGCCTCTATTGTTTCCTTGCCGAAACTTTTGCCCGCTTACGCGGGCTTGCGGTTGGAAGCAGAGGTTAAAAATCTTTCCCATGTGTTTAAAAATCCGCCCCGCCCATTTCTTTTCATTCTAGGCGGTGCGAAATTCAGCACCAAACTTCCGCTTATCAAAAAATTCACAAGAAAAGCCGACAAAATTTTTATCGGCGGCGCGCTGGCTAATAATTTTTTCAAAGAAATGGGGATGAATATAGGCAAATCGCTGGCCGACCGGAAAAAATACGGTTTGAAAAAACTCGCGCGCAACCCCAAAATAATTCTACCGGAAGACGTGGTTGTTAGTGTTGGCAGAAAACAAAAAACAAAAACGGCAGACAAGGTTTTGAAAAATGAAATCATTTCTGATATCGGACCGAAAGCAACGGCAACCTTGTTTGCGCTGGTGCGCCGAGCTCGGTTTATTCTTTGGAACGGCCCGTTGGGGAAATACGAATTTGGTTATGGCGGGGCGACATAAAAAATATGGAAAGCCGCAATAAAATCGCGCGCCCGCATTGTCATCGGAGGAGGAGATACTTTAGCCGCGTTGTCCAATAAAAATCATAAACTACCCACCAGAATTTTTATATCAAACGGCGGCGGCGCCATGTTGGAATTTTTAGCCAAAGGCACCTTGCCGGGTTTGCGCGCGTTGAAATAAATTACTTCAAACTTTCTTTTATTTTTTGGGCGACAGAAACGGCCTCGTTTTCTTTATAGGGTTTGCGCGAACGCCAAGGTTCATAGCCATCGTTGGTGAAGCGGGGAATCACGTGCAAGTGCGAATGAAAAACCAGCTGGCCGGCGGCGTGATTGTTGTTCATGGCTATATTTACGCCGTCAGCGACCAAAGCGTCCCGTATGGCTTGCGCGATTTTTTTGGCAACGGTAGTCATAGCGCACAACTCCTCATCGGGCGTTTCATATATGTTTGGAAAGTGTTTTTTGGGAATAACCAAGGTATGCCCGAAGTTTATCGGACTAATATCCAAAAATGCCAGTATTTTCTCGTTTTCATAAATTACCGTTGCCGGTATTTCCTTCTTCACGATTTTACAGAAAACGCAGTCGTCCATGGTAAGATTATACCATAATGGAAAATTATTCCCCGCTGTTGCGGACGCTTTTGGAGAATCGCGGAATCAAAACGGCCGAAGAGGCCGAAAAATTTTTGAATCCCGATTACGCGCGCGATTTACATGACCCCTTTTTACTGCCGGACATGGAAAAAGCCGTCGTGCGCATTTTTGAAGCGACTGAAGCGCGCGAGAAAATCGCCGTTTTCGCCGATTACGATTGCGACGGCTTGCCGGGCGCGGCGATCTTACACGATTTTTTTCGCCAAATCGGTCATACTAATATTGAATTTTATATTCCCGACCGCAATAGTGAGGGTTATGGTTTAAGTATCAAAGCCGTGGAAAAACTTGCCGCGCTGGGCGCCAAAGTTCTTATCACTGTGGATCTAGGCACGGGCGACATACAGGAAGTTGCTACGGCCACAGCTTTAGGACTGGATGTAATTATTACTGACCACCATCTTGTTCCGCCCGATGGTGGAGCGCGCGCCTACGCGCTTGTTAATCCCAAATTAGGAAATTATCCAGAACCAATGATATGTGGAGCCGGCGTGGCTTTTAAATTAGTACAGGCGTTAGTGAAAAAATACGGCGAGTATTGGAAAATTCCGGAAGGGTTTGAAAAATGGCTTCTGGATCTCGTAGCCATCGGCACGCTTTCGGATATGGTTCCGCTTTTGGGCGAAAACCGCGCGCTGGCTCATTTTGGTTTAAAAGTTTTACGCAGAGATCGTCGTCCGGGACTTACTGAATTATGGCGACAGGCTCGCGTCGATACACGTTTTCTTTCCGAAGACGATATTGCTTTTACTTTAGCTCCGCGTATTAACGCCGCCTCGCGCATGGATTCGCCTTGGCGGGCGTATGAATTGCTTTCCACCTCTGATCCGCTGGCCGCGCTCTCTCTCTCCGACTATCTTTTAAAAATAAATAATGAACGGAAAATTTTAGTGACGCAGATTATGCGCGAGGCACATGTAACGCTTGATCGTCGAAATATACGCGAAGTAGTTGTGATAGGTAATCCAAAGTGGCGGGCGGGTGTTTTAGGATTGGTGGCTGGTCGGCTGTGTGAAGAACTTAGGTGTCCGGTTTTTGTGTGGGGCGGTGATGGCGAGAGTTCAGGCGAACTCAAGGGTTCTTGTCGTTCGGATGGTAGTGTTAGTGTGGTGGATCTCATGTCTTCTTTGTCAGATGATATTTTTACCGATTTCGGCGGACACGAGCTTTCTGGTGGATTTTCCATGACCCGCGAACAAGTTCATTTTTTGGAAGAGGCGCTATCAGAATCCTTTAGAAAAATTACCCCCTCCGCCTCCGGCACCTCCCCCTTATCAAGGGGTAGGAGGGAAGGGGTCTATGATGCTAAAATTACCTTAGGTGAAGTAAATTTGGAAACTTACAAACAAATAGAACAGCTGGCACCCTTCGGCGTTGGTAATCCTAAACCAATTTTTTTGTTTGAAAACATAACGGTAAATGAGATACGACAATTCGGCAAAGGTCAAGAGCATTTAGAAATAACTTTCTTGGACGAGAACGGCCCCGCCTCACCGGCGGGCAAGCGCAAAATAAAAGCTATTAGTTTTTTTTCTCAACCGGAAAAATTTATCCGCCCGCCGATGGCCGGCGGGCGAATTAACATGCTTGCCCACATAGAACTCTCGCGCTGGAACGGCTCCAAAGATCTGCGGTTACGCATTGTTGATATTATATGAATGAAGATAAAAAAGAAAAAATAATAATTTACACTGACGGCAGTTCATCCGGCAATCCGGGGCCGGGTGGCTGGGCGGCCGTCATTTTATTTCACCCCCACCCAGCCTCCCCCTTACTAAGGGGGAGGAGTAAGGAGGGGGTCTTTGAAATCGGCGGGGGAGAAAAAATGACCACCAATAACCGCATGGAATTAACTGCGGTAATTAAAGCCCTGGATTACTTTACGAACTTTAAAAACTTTAAATTCATCATCCACACCGACGCCGAGTATGTGTTAAAGGGTATTACTCAATGGGCGCGTAATTGGCAAAAAAACGGCTGGCGCACGAAAAACCGTAAACCCGTTTTGAATCAGGATTTATGGCGGGAATTAATAGAACTGGATTTAAAAATAAAACAATCCGGAAATAGTATAGAATGGAAACTAGTTCTGGCGCACACGGGCGTGGTTTTAAATGAGCGTTGCGACAAAATCGCTGTCGGTTTTTCTTTGGGTGGTCATCCCGACCCTTTCCGCGGAACACTGGCTGATTACCAAAAATTCTTAGGGCATAAAATCTTGTGAAAAATAATATTTTTCTCGTAATGGTTTTTGGTTTCGCGCTCGGCGTGCTGGCGCGGTCGTTTTTTTATTTAGATTACGCCGTAGCCGGGTTTTTAATGGCGTTGGCCGTCGCTCTTATACTGATCGCGTTGATTTTTCCCGACCGCCGTGTGATTTTACTAATAAGTATTTTTCTGGCAACCGGCGGACTTGGTATTTTACGCTTCCACTCCCACGACCTCACGCTTTCACATCGCACCGCCGTTCTTTCTCCGCAAATCGGACAGACCGTTACTTTTGAAGGGCTGATAAGCGAGGACCCCGAGACGCGTGAACGTAATATAAAATTAGTTTTACAGTTAGAAAATAATGTTAAAGTTTTAATCACCACCGAACCCTATGTTGAATATAAATACGGCGACCGGTTGAGGGTTGTGGGTAAATTAACGTTTCCGCAAAATTTCACGACCGAAACCGGGAAAATTTTTGACTATGTCAATTATCTTAAAAAAGACGGCGTGCTTTTTGAAATGCGTTATCCGGAAATTAAAATAACCTCGCGTGAACAAGGCGGTAAAATAAAAAGCGCGCTTTTTAAAATCAAACATTCTTTTTCCAAGAATCTTTCAGCGGTTGTGCCCGAGCCCGAAAGCGCGCTTTCGGAAGGATTGATTTTAGGTGGCAAGACCGCCTTGGGCGAGGAGCTTGAACAAAAATTCATACGCACTAGCACCATACATATTGTGGCGCTCTCGGGTTTCAATGTGACTATTATCGGCAACTGGATACGGAAAATTTTTTCAATTTTTTTACCGCGCGGGGCGAGTATTGGGCTTTCAGCGCTGGCACTTGTCGTTTTTGCCATTTTGGTTGGCGGGGGAGCCACAGTTGTGCGCGCCACCATAATGGGTTTGTTAGCAATGCTGGCGCGCGCCACCGGCCGAACTTATTTGGCGGCGCGCGCCCTAATGTTAGCCGGTTTGGTTATGGTTCTTTTTAATCCCTTGGTGCTAGCTTTTGATATTTCTTTTC
>MFVN01000024.1 GCA_001786095.1 Candidatus Nomurabacteria bacterium RIFCSPLOWO2_02_FULL_42_17 | reverse complement strand
TGTTGGTAAAGATTTTACTTATATAGTGTGCTATACTGTATTTATGAAAAACACATGGATAATCGTTTTAATATTAGTAATTTTAATAGCGGGCTATTTTGTTTTCTTTAAGGGGAATCCCCCGAAGGAAGACAAGAAAAACATAGAAAATGAAGAAAATATGAATACTGAACAAACTTCTAACCTGCCTGCGCGGGCAGAGGCGGGCGATATTTTGTCCATGAATTATACCGGTCGTTTAGAGGACGGCACAGTTTTTGATTCCAATGTGGATCCGGCCTTCGGCCACGCCGAGCCCTTTGAGTTTACTTTGGGCGCGGGGCGGGTGATTGCCGGCTGGGATGAAGGATTGGTTGGGATGAAGGTCGGCGAGAAAAAAACGCTGACTATTCCACCGGAAAAGGGCTACGGCGACCGTGATATGGGTAAAATTCCCCCAAACTCCACTCTAATCTTTGAAGTAGAACTTCTGGAAATAAATCCCACAAAATAATCCCTCCTTTAATACAACCCCTCAACCCCCCTTATCAGGGGGAATTGACTTCCTGCATCCCCTTGGTATATACTTTCAACGAGCCCTGCGGGGCTTTTAAAAATGTCTAAAATCATAGAGTATTTAAAAGAAACAAGAAATGAATTCAAGTATGTCAATTGGCCGAGCCGGCGCGCCACGTTAAATTTCACGATTTTAGTTGTCGCGATTTCAGTTGTCGTGGCTTATTATCTCGGTGTTTTTGATTTTGTGTTTACTCGCGTGCTTGACCTTTTTATCTAATATGAAACAAGAAATCAAACCCGAACGCAATTGGTATGCCATACACACCTATGCGGGTTATGAAAACGCGGTTATGCGTAATCTTAAACAACGCGTTGAGTCATTGGGTATGCAGGATAAAATTTTTAACATTTTAGTGCCGACCGAAAATAAAATAAAAATTAAAGCCGGCAAACGCGCTGAAGTTGAAGAAAAAATTTATCCAGGTTATGTTTTAGTAGACATGATAGTAACCGACGATTCGTGGTATGTGGTACGCAATACTCCGCGCGTAACCGGTTTTGTCGGCGCCGGCGTCAATCCTGTGCCGTTGGACAGAAAAGAAGCAGAAGAACTTTTCCAGCGTTTGTCTTCGGGTGAAACTAAACATAAGATTGAATTAGCTTCAGGCGAATTAGTGGTTGTTTTAGACGGTCCTTTTAAAGATTTAGAAGGCAAGATCGGGGGTATTGACGAGGAGCGTGGAAAAGTTAAAGTGTTGGTATCTATGTTTGGACGCGAAACGCCAGTAGAGCTAGATTTTTTACAAGTTAAGAAAATATAATGGCCAAGAAAATAGTGAAAAAAATAAAATTACAAATTGAAGCCGGCAAAGCCACGCCCGCGCCGCCTTTAGGGCCCACACTTGGACAAGCGGGAGTTAATATCGGCGACTTTGTTTCAAAATTCAATGAGGCCTCTAAAAAATTAGCCGGCGGAAAAGTGGGTGTTGTGCTTACTGTTTACGAAGACCGTTCTTACAGTTTTATTCTAAAAACTCCGCCAGCCTCGGCGTTAATTCTTAAATCCGCGGGAATTGAAAAAGGTTCGGGTAAATCTCCGACCGTTAAGGTTGGTAAAATCACGCGCGCGCAAGCGCGCGCCATCGCCGAGCAGAAAATGCCGGATTTAAACGCTACTAATTTGGATGCTGCCGAAAAAATCATTACTGGTTCCGCCCGCTCCATGGGGATTGAAGTGGTTTAACTATTTCTTTATCTCGCGGTCGGACCAAAGCTTGGGCAACATCATCATGGGTTTCCAGCTTTCGACGAGTTTTTTGATGTCCCGCGAACCCTGATACTTTCCGGTTTTGACGTAGTCGGTTTTCAAAATCGGTCCGGTTTCGAAAAAAACCATTTGCGCCACGCGTCGTCCGACGACCAACGGAATTGTATAGTGCCGAGAATTGTTGGTAATTTCAAAAGTCCAACGGTTTGTAAACCCCACATCACCCCAACCGGCGCATTTGCAGGTCTCAATAAAAACTCTACCCATAGACGAACGCGATTTAATCATAGTGGTGATGTGATTGCGCCCGCCTATGAATTCCTGCGTGTGCGCCAGAATCGTTTCGCCCGGATGAATCATAATTATTTTGTCGGACGGCTTGATTCCGTTCCATTTGAAATTATATTTTTGCAACGCCTCGCGCGCCGTTTGCGCCCGCGAGGGCTTGGTACCCCAGACATGGTCGGTGTGTTCTTTGCTCCAAATATTAAAAATAGGATTATCGTACTTGGATAGTTGCTCGCGGAAATACCATTCACCAAGAGAAAGATCATAACTGGAAGTCGCTAAATTTGCCCGCTTGAATGGAAAAATCACGATATCCCCTTTTCTTTTCGCTTCCAGAATTCTTTTATCCGACAGCGCCATGCGACTGATTATACACTACGCTCGTAAGTTATGAAAGAATATGAGGGTTAATAGCTATATTATTTCTTTTTGATAACACTTTTCGCAAAGTATCATAGAATTTTCTTTCGGATCAACGGCACTCTCAATTAAGGTATGGCATTTTGAACAAATTGTTTCCATAACTTGAAAATTATTCGCGGCTTGGAATCTCTCATGCATTCTTTCAAAAGGGGGCTGGCTGGGAATAGGTATGGATTTTCTTTTATACCATTCCAATTCATGTTTTATTATTTTAAATAAATTTTTAGATGAGTATTTAATGGCCCTGTCTGTAATATCTGACCCTACATCCTCTATAGAATCAGGTATATCGTTCAATTCGATAATTGGCAAACCTTGAGTATCCGTCGCTTGGTGATGGTGCCAAAATCCACCCTGTTCCATAATTGATTTTTCGTCTGAAGGATATATCAAGTTGGCTAAGGTTGAATTGTATGGAAACGGAGATAATTTAAGGGAAAAAAACTTGCCATAAGAACCACCTTCAAGCATTTTTGTTTTTATTTCATCTACCAATTCCCAATATTTATCGGCATCATATTGTTTATTTAACACGCAGTATTTCTTGTTTTCAAGCCCTATGCATCCGAAACAATAGTTACAGTTTTTACAGTTCATGACATATTCACACTCACTGATTGTGTTTGAATTGACCGATAATTTTGTTCCAAAGCTTTCACGCCCGACCAAGACAACGGAATACAATTCGTTTGACATGCTTCCTATTGTTACATCGGCAGAATTTGTCAGTTTGAGTAAAAAATCCCCGTTATTTACATTCTCACTTTCAAGAACCCAAAAGCAGTTCTTACAATTTTTTGAGTGGACAATATAATTTCCCGTTGAATTGATTGAATGTTCGTTTCTTTGCCCTCTTGTCGGTTGGGATTTGACGAATTCCCAAAATTTCCTCCTTTGTTCTAAAAGTCCCGATCTTGTATTTGTTCGCAGAAATTTAATTTTTTCTTTATATGTTTCTCTGGAAAGCTGTTGATTAAAAAAGCAGTATTTTCTGTGTCGCAAATTTACGCATCCAAAACAGGATATGCAGTTGCGGCAATCATAGCAAAAATCACAATCCAAACAGTTTTTGGAGAAATAAGTAAACTTGCAATTGTAACATTTCTCGGGAAATACACATTCGTAGCAATTTTCGGAATAAAGGGCTATTAGTATATCCATTGTTTGCCTTGTATGTATTGGCCACGTACTATAGTCTACTTCTTCGGCCTTCAGACCTCCGAAAGTGAAATAGCAGTTTTTCAACTGATTGCCATAGGCTGTGTAGGGACTGTTAAAATTTGAAGCATCTTTAGTAAGCGAAGGTTGCGGAGTTTTCTTAAATAGATCTGTAAATTGGTCAAAAAATAACTCATTTTTGTTATATTCAACGTGCGGTCTTTTACTTTTTTCTCCCCAGTAAAATTCACAATCTTCCACTAAACATTTTGCCTCTTCCGGTATAAGAGATATAACTTTTTCTTTATGGTTGGGCGCATCACAATCTCGGTTAAAGAATGTCGTATAATTTGCAAAAGAGAGCCGGAGCTTTCTTCTACAATGATAACAATCGGTCGGCAATGGGGCTAGATATTTTTTAGCCGTTTCAATATCTTCCTCTTTTATATTAAATGTTTCTCCACAACTATTGCAATTTTCTGTTTTCGGCTTGGTATTTTCAAGCAACGCACTTATTTTTTCTAAGAATTTAGGAGTTTTTTGCATTATATTATTCTTTCGTATTCTATGAATACATAAGATAAAGAATTTTTTTCGTCAGGTTCATACGCTTCGCGCGCAACTTCTTTCCATTCGTTGCGATTCCATTCCGGAAAAAACGCGTCGCCGGCCGGCGACGCGTCCACTTCGGTGATATATAGACGATTGGCGTGTGGAAGCGCCGCGCGGTAAATTTCGCTACCGCCGATGACAAAAATTTCTTCATCATTCCCGAGGGTTCCCCTCGGGAACAAGGCCAATGCTTCTTCTAAAGAATGAACTATTTCAATTCCTTCGGCTTTATAATTTTTGTCGCGAGTAATTACTATATTTTGTCTATTGGGAAGTGGGTGACTGATGGATTCAAAAGTTTTTCTGCCCATTATGACCGGGTGTCCTTTTGTGGTTTCTCTAAAATATTTCATATCGGCCGGCAAATTCCACGGCAATTTACCCCCAACCCCAATGGCATTATTTTTCCCAATCGCGGCGATAAGTGAAATAATCATAATCAATTTATATTTTGCTTATAACATTCTTCGCAGGCGATTTTTTCGTATTTCCATTCCGGCGGATAATAAGCCATTATATTTTTTGAGCAATAATAACAGATGTAAGGATGGGATTTTAAAACAGTTAGGTATTTCAGACGATTTTTTGTTCGCACATCGAAATGAAGACGGGGTAATGGGATATTATTTTGTTTATAAAAAGAAAGTTCATTTTGGTTGATATTAAACCGCCAACCCGTTTCCGGACATATTAGAGGTTGAGTTACAATTATATCTGGGACATCTTTTATATCATCTGGTAATTCACTTGTCGGCATTCCTTCTATATGGCTTTTACTAATGTCTTCCCAATAACCGCCAAGTTTTAAAATATCTTCTTTTTTAGTTTCTGGAAAATATAAAAAAGCGGTGGAAAAATTAAAAGGTCCGGCGCTCATGGAATACGGCAGAAATTTACCGTACTTGCCGTTTTTTTTCATATCAGAAATAATTCTTGTTCTAAGCTTGTCGAAGGATTCTTTTGTATGTTGTTTATTTAAAA
This sequence comes from Candidatus Nomurabacteria bacterium RIFCSPLOWO2_02_FULL_42_17, assembly GCA_001786095.1. GTDB lineage: Bacteria > Patescibacteriota > Minisyncoccia > Phycocordibacterales > MFVN01 > O2-02-FULL-42-17. The sequence goes on along the minus strand of MFVN01000024.1, from coordinate 6,119 downwards.
TACAATATTTCTTTTTCTTAAGGCCGACACAGCCAAAACAATTTTCACACTCAATGCATAGATCCAGATATTCAGAATATCTGGATGAAGACCAATTGGAATATTTTTGGGCATAAGCATTTACGCAATTTGCGCAATTTCCTATTAATTCAGAATACCAACAACCGTTTGCGTCTATGTCCGATTTATGCTTCATTCCTCTGACACAATTATAAGTGTCTTCAGACTCATTGATTGTATTGCAATTATGGCAATTTTTGCAATCCAATAAATAATTCCCGTCGGAATTGTATACCTTTAAATTAAAATTCTCTCTATGTATCACATCTTTTTGCGTTATTTCTTCAAAATGTTTTTTAAAAGATTGAATTGAAGCATACGAACCAAGTGAAAGTGACTTTAATTTCTCCTGATAAGCCTCCTTGGTGTATTGAACATTTTCTATGCAGTAAGATTTGCCCCGAAGATTCCAGCACATAAAGCAATTCTGGCAATTACGGCAATCATATAAAAAATATGAATTTATACAATCGCGGGAATGTTTTGAATAAAAAAGTTTATACGAGTGGTGGCATTCTGAAGAGTCGTAGCATTTTTCGCAGTTAAAACAAACAGTTACATCTATGGAATTTCTAACCCATAAATTTCTATATGAGTAATATAAATCCTCGCATTCTTCCATTGAACGGGATAAATAGCAGTTTTTAGAATTCCACACATCGTCGCACCATTCGCATCCGGTATTTTTAGTGCCGTTCTGGTGAGGATGAGGAATTTTTTCCTGTAGAGCTTGCAATTGTTTAAAAAATGATTGGGTAGGATCATAATCAACTCCAGAATCCATTGCGTCCCATTTATCGCTGTACCATTCCGTAAGGGTATAAATCGGATATCTGTTCTTTTCCGGCAGAACAGTTATGAGATTTTCTCCGGAAAGATCAGACACGCCGTTGCGAAATTTTCCGAACATCCAAAAAGATAAATGCTGTTTAATTCGGCAGAAGAAACATATCTCGGGCAATTCCACACTCACTTTCTCATACATTATCAGCTCATCCGGACTTATAACAAATTCTGATTGGCAATTCTGGCAGACTTGCACTGAGCTTGTCGAATGTGTTTTCATTTCAGAATTCATACTGCCATTTTGGCTTTAATAGCCGGGTGGCATTGGTAGTTTTCCAACTTTACGATTTTATAAACATCATCTGGTTCCTGAAATTTTTCAACAACTAAGTCTTCCAGTGATTTTATTTCCGGATTAAGCCAGAGTTTAGGTAGGGGAAAGGGTTCGCGCGCGAGCTGTTCCTTAACCGCATCAAAATGATCATTATAAATATGCGCGTCGCCTAAGGTTAAAATTAACTCATCTGGTGTTTGACCGACAATCTGCGCAATTATATGAAGCAGTAACGCGTATGATGAGATATTAAAAGGTACGCCTAAAAACATATCGCAACTGCGCTGGAACATATGCAGAGATAATTTTCCATTAGCTGAATAAAATTGGTAAAGCGCGTGGCAGGGCGGCAGAGCCATCTGTTCAAGTTCGCCCGGATTCCAAGCTGAAACAATAATGCGCCGACCATGCGGATCTTTTTTAAGTTGCTCAATGGCGTTTTTAAGTTGATCAATTTTTTGCCCGTCGGGCGCGTGCCACTCACGCCATTGTACGCCATAAATCCGCCCTAAATCACCCTCAAACTTGGCCTTAGGTTTCCAATAAGGTGCTTTGGCGTTAGCATCCCAGATATGACAGCCCAAACGATTAAAAATTTTATTATCTGAAATACCATTTATAAAACACAAAAGTTCGGCGGCTACTGTTCGGAAGGCCAGTTTTTTTGTGGTTGTGGCCGGAAAGCCCTTATCCATTTTAAAACGTAGTTGTTTGGTAAAAAGCCCGCGTGTGTCGCCATTACGGCCTTTGCGGTCTGTGCCATTTTCCATTATTTCTTTTAATAGAGTGTTATAGTTTCTCATTGGTTTGTAATGACATATTAAATCACAAATACATTATAATAGTGTAATGCGGAAATTGAAAGAGAATTTATGGTGGTTGATGCCGGCGGTTCTTTTTTTCAGCGCGGTTTATGTCTGGTATATAGTTTGGACAACACATACCGCGTTCGGGGCAGGAACGGCCAAAGTGGCTTTTTTGGATGTGGGGCAGGGCGATGCCGTTTATATTGAAGCCCCAAACGGAAACCAGATGATGATTGATGGCGGGCCCGGCAAGGCGACCTTGCGCGTGCTTGGCGAAGTTATGCCTTTTTCTGACCACTCCATTGATGTTTTACTTATTTCTAATCCAGACAAAGATCATATCGGCGGATTTCTGAATATTTTAGAGCGTTATGATATCGGCGTTATTGTGGAGCCCGGCACGCGCCCGGATACGGATGTTTACGGTGAATTTGAAAAAGCCGTCGCGCGCGAAGGCGCGCGGCGGCTGATCGCCCGCCGGGGAATGAAAATTATTTTAGACGAAGAGGATGGCATGGTTTTTGAAATTCTTTTTCCTGATAAAGATGTTTCTGATTGGAAGACCAATGACGGTTCAATTATCGGCAAATTAACCACAAACGATAATATTTTTATGTTAACCGGCGACGCGCCGGCTAAAATTGAAGAGTATTTAGTTGAGCGTGATGGTGTAAAATTAGATGCCGATATATTAAAAATTAGCCATCACGGTTCGCGCACTTCTTCTAGTGGAGAATTTTTACGCGCTGTCGCGCCGGACGAAGCTGTTATTTCCGTCGGCGCTGGCAATCGCTACGGTCACCCGCACCCGGAAGTGCTGGAACGCTTCGCTTCACTCGGCGTAAAAATCCTGCGCACCGACCAGCAGGGCACAATTATCTTCAAATTCTAAACCCCTCCGCTAGGTCCTTCCTAGCGGAGGATAAATTTGATATACTGTTTTTATGCCATTACGAAAAGTAGTCTTTATAGACGGCGAATACTATCATATTTATAATCGTGGAAATAGTAAGCAAACAATCTTTAGAGATAAAGATGATTATGCTCGTTTTTTAGGGTTGCTTTTTGCGTGTAATTCATCTGAAAATTTTAAAATTGATAATCTTGGGAAAAAACAAAGTTTGTACAACTCTATACGGGGGAGTCAAATTGTAAATATCGGCGCATTTTGTTTAATGCCAAATCATTTTCATATTTTGATTACCCAAACGGAAAGAGGGAGTATTAGTAAATTTATGCAAAAACTTATCACCGCGTATGTTATGTATTACAATAAAAAATATAAACGTTCTGGTGGTTTGTTTGAAGGTAAATTTAAAGCCGAACATACAGATACCGATAGATATTTAAAATATTTATTTTCATATATTCATTTAAACCCCATAAAACTTATTGAATCTAAATGGAAAGAGAATGGAATAAAAAATAAAACTAAAGCATTAACATATTTAGCAGAATATCCGTACTCAAGTTATCTAGATTATCTAGATCTCAATCGTCCTGGAAAAGTGATTCTTAATAGAGAATTATTTCCGAATTATTTTCCAACTAAGCAAAATTTTAAAAAGGAAATATTTGATTGGATCACCCTCCGCTAGGAAAGACCTAGCGGAGATAGGGTTGACAGATAACATTAGAATTGCTATATTCCAACTGGATTTGAAAATTTTTCAATTACTTTAAAACAAACCTATATCATGGAAAAGAAAAACTTTACCGCCCTTAAATGCGCGGTTTCTATGGCCGTCATGGCCATTGTTATATACGTGGTATACTTTTCAGCCCTAAACTTTGGAGTTGAAAACGAAAAAGTGGCACTCGTCGCGTTCGCCGCGCTCGTCGCGTTCGTCATACTCACCGTGTTCCACGCACACCCGGGAACCCGGAAGGGCGCAATCGGACTGTTTATTTTTTTCATTTCCGGCCTGTTCGGGCTCGGTTTGTTTAAATCACTCCGGCTTTTTTGAGAGTTCTGTAAACGCCATTTTTGTTTAGTGTTTTTAGGCCCTTAGTTGAAAGTGTTATGCGGATTGATTTATTAAGTTCTGGAATAAAAATTTTCTTTTTCTGCAAATTCGGATATCTCCGACGTAGTCCCGTCGGATTAAATTTAGTGGCGCGCGTGCGATTGGAATAGCCGCCACCGACCAAGGAACCTTTATTTAAAATTGGACAAATTTTTGCCATAACATTAATTATGCTATCATATAAATAATATTTATGCAATCCCGTTAGAAGCCACGGTCACCGTGAACCAAGAAATAGTATATGAAATTTATAATCATTCGAAAAATTAATAATAATTTACAAGTATGCAGATTGACCGCGACCTGCTTCTAACGGGATGCAACTGACAGAATCAATTTTTCAGGTGGCCGTGCTTATTTTATCAGTAATTGTGCACGAAATGGCGCATGGTTACGTGGCTGAACGTTTTGGCGATTCCACCGCGCGTCTGGCTGGTCGAATAACATTGAATCCCATCAAACATCTTGACCCGTTTGGTTCGGTAATTTTACCAATTTTTCTTATCGCTCTTCATTCGCCGGCCGTGGTGGGCTGGGCCAAGCCCGTGCCTTACAACCCAGCTAATCTTTCTCATCGTCGTTGGGGAACATTGGCGGTGGCTTCGGCTGGCGTTTTAACTAATCTTTTTCTGGCCACGATTTTTGGTTTAGTTTTACGTTTTATGGGTGCCGATCTAGGTCAAGGTTTTCAGCAAATTGCTTTTTTTATTGTTATTATTAATATTGCTTTAGCTGTTTTTAATTTAATTCCCGTGCCGCCCTTGGATGGTTCTAAAATTCTTCTGTCATTTCTGCCACGCAGGTGGTTTTTTCTGGAAGCATTAATGGAACGCTACGCGCTTTGGGGTTTTATTTTCGTGGTTGTATTTTTATGGAATCCAATTTCACCCATAATTGGTATAATATATAAATGGCTGGTTGGTGGCTAGGCCAGCTTGTTTTAATTGACTTTTTCTTTACATCTGTTAAAATTAAAACCAAAAAAAGATGATATATTTCCTAACCCAACTTAAAAAACATCTTCATCTTACCGCAATCATTTTTATTGCTATTATTCTCGTTACTTTTTCCATCACTCAAGCGTCTCCGCCCACTAGCCCCTACACTCCACCCGCCGAGTTGAATCCCAACTGTACCCCGGGCTCCGCTAATTGCACAGTTACTCCCATTGCCACAGGCGTCTCGGTCGGCTCGGGCACCACCGGTTCAGTTCTTTTCGTAGATAGTTCCGGCAATCTTAATCAAGACAACGCTAATTTATTCTGGGATGATACGAATAATAGGTTGGGGATTGGAACAACAAGTCCTCTCCTCAAATTAGATGTCGCCGGGTCGGGGCGTTTGAAAGGGACAGCGACTTCTGTTTTAACTGGGAGTATAGATCCCGCCGCTTCCACTACCGTTACCGGAGTGGGAACGCTTTTCACCACGGAATTAATAGTGGGCGATCGCATAACCGTTACAGGGCAAACCAGAACCGTTACCGCAATCGCGTCAAATACGAGTTTAACGGTAAATACGGCATTTTCTAACAATGCTAATGATACCTCGCCAGATAAATTATCTGCCGAGTTTGTTGTCAAAGATTCAAGCGATAATTTAGATCTGATAGTTTCAGATAATGGAAGAATCGGGATTGGGGGAACGATTGCGCCCGATGCCGAGATAGATATTAATGGCGGGCGGATTTGGATTAGAGATGGCGTCCTTGGTGCACTTGACGCTTCTGCTGGATCTGGTTTAAAACTTTCGGCTGTAAGTGGACAAGGAAGGATTGGAGCTTACGATTATGTAAACGATGTCTATACAGATTTAATTTTAAACGCCACTAGTATTAATCCAGCCAGCGACGGTAATATTGGCATCGGAACAACAAGTCCTCTTGGCCGTTTTCATTCTTATATATCCGGCGCTAGGACCGCCACCAACTACTCCGGCTATCTGGAAAATATTTCCACCAACACCACCACTGATGGCATTAATAAATATGGACTCTATATCACCTCCACCGGCGATTTCACTGGCAGTACCGGCGCTTCCACCAACAATTATGGAATCTATATCGCCACGACTTCTGGTGGTGATAACAACTACGATATCTATGCT
>MFVN01000023.1 GCA_001786095.1 Candidatus Nomurabacteria bacterium RIFCSPLOWO2_02_FULL_42_17 | reverse complement strand
AAGAAAGCAGAAAACTGGAAATGGTCTAGTGTCTGGAGAAGAGAGAATGGGACAGTAAAACAAAAGAAAATATTATCTTCATGGCCAATACCAGAACCCAGAGATTATCTTTCCTTTATTAATGAGCCACAAACACACGAAGAAGAGGAATCTATTGAAAAATCAATTCAAAGAGATAGGCCCTTTGGTAAAGATATTTGGGTGGATAGAATTGTTAAAAAATTAGGGCTTGAATCTACAATGCGATCAAGAGGCAGACCTAAAAAAGGTGACTGACCCCTTTTCCTCCTTTTAAAGACGAATATAAATTAAAAACAAGTAATAAAATTTAACTTTGCCAGCCAGTGCTTTAGGCACTGGCTGGCAGAAAAGTGAAAGGTGATTGGTTTATTTTAACTGACTTCCTGCTTAAAGATATTTTTGATTTGGTTCCAGTTGTATTTGCGCGTGATGAACAGATAATACAAGTCGGGCAGAGCCAAAAGCCCGAAAGGCAGAATAAAGCAGAGCAAAAGAACCACAAACCATTTTTCTTGTGAATGCTTGGCGGCGGTCCACATAGCCGCCACTTTCCAAGGCAGTATCCAAAGCAAAACTATTAAGAGCCAGGGCGTTGTTTGTATAAAGCTTTCCATATTACTTACATCATACCAAAATTATGCTAATCTAGGCAATAACGCTATGAAAAGATTTCTGGGGATTGATTATGGGACGAAAAGAGTGGGACTGGCGCTTTCAGACGAGGCGGGCTGTTTGGCTTTTCCGGAAAAGGTCCTATTAAATAGTCCCAATTTGGCCAAAACTATAAGCGAAATTTGCGCGCAAAATAAAGTAAGCCGGATTGTGCTAGGCCAGTCTTTGTCTTCTTCCGGCGCGGAAAATCCAGTTCAGGCGGAAATTACTAAATTAAAAATCGAACTTGAACAGGCTTCTGGTCTGCTTGTGTGTTTGGAACCGGAGATTTTTTCTACTTCTGAAGCCAGTCGTTACCAGAAAGGTCGTGGTCTCAAGGACGCCTCCGCGGCGGCCATAATACTACAAAGGTTTTTAGAAAAGAACAAAAAAAGGGTATAATTAAAAGTATGGTTGCTTTCCAACGAGAATTCTTTCCGCCCCCGCCAGCGCTTTTGATGCCGGCCGTAGGTTTGGATATTTCCGACCGTTCAATAAAATTCGTGGAACTTGTGCGTTTTCGCCACGGTTTGCGTTTAGGGCGCTTCGGTACGCGTGTTGTGCCGGACGGCGTGATTGAGGAAGGTAAGGTAAAAAACCCGCAAAAATTTTCTGCCCTTTTAGTGGAACTCAAGCGCGCCGAACATTTTGATTTTATTCGCGCTTCTTTACCCGAAGAGCAGGTTTATACTTTTATGGTGCGGGTGCCCAAAGATGCCGCTGGCGATATAAACTCGGCCGTGGAATTTCAGCTGGAAGAATATGTTCCCATACCAGTTGCGGATACAGTATTCAGTTGGAATATTGCAAATGAACATTCCAATGTTTTAGATATACAAGTGTCGGCGACATCACGCGATCTTGTAAAGGATTACACTACCGCGTTCGTGTCTGCCGGTCTTGTTCTGAAAAGTTTAGAACTTGAAACTAGCGCTTTAGCCCGCGCGGTGTTACCACATGGAAATAAGGGTATCCACATGCTGGTTGATTTCGGGCATATGCGCACCGGTATCGCTATCATTTCGAATGGGTTGCCAGTTTTTACTTCCACGACGGATATCGGTGGTTATAACCTGACTTCCGTTATTGCCAAAAATTTCAAGATACCTTTTGACGAGGCTGAACACTTGAAAAAAACTTATGGCCTTCAGCGGGGCACGGACAAGCCGGAAATTTTTGCGCTTCTTCTTAATGAACTTTCTATTTTGCGCGATGAAATTAATAAACATTATATTTACTGGCACACCCATGGAACCGGAAAAGATTTTCATGAACAATCGCGCATAGAAAAAATTATACTTTCCGGCGGCGATGCTAATATTAAAGGGTTGGTTGGCTATCTTTCTTCCAGTATGCAAATTGACGTTGAATTGGCGAACGCTTGGATAAATGTTACCGATATGGAAAATTATGTGCCGGAAATCACTTTTAATGATTCTTTATCTTTCGCGCCAGCTGTAGGATTGGCCCTAGTTGACTATTTTTAATATGGTTAATCTTCTCTCAATTCAAGAAAAAAAGTATTTACAATGGGAATATCGTTGCCGTTTGTTTGTGCTGGCTCTTAAGGGAATTTTTGTGTTGGCGGCTATATTTATAATTCTCCTTTTACCGACCCGTGCGCGACTTATGTTTTCTGAGCGCGCGGATGACAAACGCATAGAGGTCTTGGGGGCCGGCCAAGCCTCAAGCTTAGAACGCGAAGTACGCGCCAGTGTTTTAGATATTAACCAAAAACTATCTATTTTTACTTTCAAACCCGAATGGGTTTTTTCTCAAGAAGTTTTGGATCCTATATTAAATAACTTAGGTTCGAATATTCAACTAAAAAGTGTTTTTTTAGAACGGTCGCCAACCGGCGTTGTTGCCAAGCTTCGTGGTTGGGCCGCCGACCGTGAAAAACTTCTGGAATTTCGCCGGCGACTGGAAACGGTGTCTGGATTTGCGCAAGTGGATTTGCCCATTTCTAATTTTGTTAAAGGCCGAGATATAGAGTTTAGTCTTGATATTTTGTTGTCAGAAAAAAAATGATTATTATGTCACGATTTAAACATATAAATTTAATAATCTGGATTCTAATTGATTTAGCCGCGCTGGGCGTGGCTTTATGGCTGGCTTCCTCAATTTTACACTCCAACGTACGTTTGGCGGAAAAAGATAATCAGGTTAAAATCATGGCCGCGCGTGAAGAAGAGTTAAATACTTTGGAACGTGGAGCCAAGGAAACAGCCAACGATCGCGCCTTGCTCAGTTCTTACTTTGTAGATAGCCGTGATGTAACGGGTTTTTTGGATTCTTTGGAAAGTTTAGGACAGGAAATTGGTGTACGGTTGGATGTGCAGTCAATAAATAACTCCTCTAATTTACCGCCTAAACAAGTGAATCCACCTACCACTAAGCAGACAAATGAGCCCGCCAAACAAGCAAACCGTCCGCCGACGCTTAAAATTAGTTTTAAAGGCGAGGGCGCTTTTGCTGGACTTTTCCATTTAGTTAAACTTCTTGAACAAGTTCCATATGAACTTAAAATAAACAAAGTTTCGTTTTCTTTAGGAACCAGCTCCGTCGCCGAGGAAGGTAGCCCTGATTGGACAGGGAGTTTTGAGGTAGAATTATTAAGTTTTATATCTAATCCAGTTAAATGAAATTAAATTTTTTACGGGCAAAAAAAGAAGTAATCAGTAATACAGACCAGCTTTGGAACACAAGAAAACATTGGCATTTGTTTTTGATTGTTTTTTTCGCGTTGTTTGTAGTCGTTGTCGCTATTTCACTTAGCTTTGTGGGTCGTCTTGATAAATTTGATTCGGAGCCAGTTCCCCTTATCACAACAGGCGAGACCGTAAATCGTGTCCAACTTAATAAGGTACTTAAATTTTTTGAAGACAAAGCCGTTACAATCGAAGCTTTACTTAAAAATCCACCGTCCACTATTGACCCTGCATTATAAACTTCCTATAATACCCTAATGGTTCCAGGGAATTTTTTTTTTACCAAAGGTGTCGGGGTTCATAAAGAATATCTTACCTCTTTCGAGATGGCGCTTCGGAGTGCCGGCATAGAGAGGTTTAATTTGGTCACGGTTTCCAGTATTTGTCCGCCCGGTTGTAAAAAAGTTAATCGCGAGGAAGGACTCACACTACTTAAACCGGGTGAAATCGTTTACTGTGTTATGGCGAGAAACGCGACCAACGAGCCGAATCGTCTTGAGGCCGCCTCGGTCGGCATGGCTATTCCGGCCGACCCCAATCAGTATGGTTATATTTCCGAGCACCATCCTTTTGGCGAAACAGACAAAAAAGCGGGGGAGTACGCTGAGGATTTGGCCGCGACAATGCTAGCCACCACTTTAAATATTGAATTTGACGCGAATAAAGACTGGGATGAAAGGGAACAAATATATAAATTAAGCGGCAAAATTGTCCGCACTACTAACACCACCCAATCGGCCGAAGGAAATAAAGATGGCCTTTGGACTACGGTTATTGCCGTTGTGGTTTTTGTTCCACCGACAGCAAATTGACCGGGTGTTGTAGCATTGTTATAGTTTTTAGGACTCCCCGTAGTTCAATGGATAGAACCACGGACTTCTAAGCCGTTGATGGAGGTTCGATTCCTCCCGGGGAGATGCGCGCTTAGCTCAGTGGTAGAGCGACTCGTTTACACCGAGTAGGCCCGGGGTTCGATCCCTCGAGCGCGCAAATGACGCCGAAGATAGAAATTCTTTATGAAGACGAAGAAGTGTTGGTTGTGAATAAGCCGGCAGGGTTGCTTGTGCACTCTACCGAGAAATCTAAAGAAAAGACTTTGGTTGATTTTTTGTTAAAAAAATATCCGGAAATCAAAAAAGTGGGGGAGGACTCAAGCCGTCCTGGAATCGTTCATCGTTTAGACAAAGACACTTCCGGAGTTTTAGTTGTGGCCAAAAACCAACGCGCTTTTGATTTTCTAAAAAAACAATTTCAGGATCACAGCGTGAAAAAGAAATATCTGGCGTTGGTTTGGGGCGAGCTCAAGCGTGAGCGAGGAATAATTAACACGCCTATCGGGCGCAGTAAAAATGACTCGCGTAAACGCCGCGCCGGAATCGGCGCGGCGAGCAAATTGCGCGAAGCCCTGACGGAATACAAAGTTTTGAAAAGATTCACCACCCCGCCCCAAGGAGCATCCCTCCCTGATAAGGAGGGGATGGGGGGTGGTAATTTTTTTACATTACTCGAAATTTATCCGCGCACCGGCCGCACGCACCAAATTCGCGTTCATTTATCCAGCATCGGGCACCCAGTTGTGGGTGACAATCTTTATGCAACCCACCGTTCAATCCCAGCTGGTATAAAGCGTCTAGCTCTCCACGCCGTTTCCATAAAATTTAGAAACCCGAGCGGAAAAGAAATAAAAGTTGAAGCGCCGATTCCGTCAGATTTAAAAAAAGCTTTCGGAATTGCCTAAAAACGCGAGCCGTGTTAAATTAAACGTTGTTATGACCGCGAATCAATTTTTACCAGCCAATATGGAAGAAAGAAAAAAACTCGATTTTCGAGCGGGGGACACAGTGCGCGTGTGGGTGAAAATCGCGGAAAAAGGTAAAACCCGTAATCAGGCCTTTGAAGGATTGGTTTTGGCGCGCAAACACGGCACCGAAATCGGCGCGACTTTTACCGTGCGAAAAGTTGCGGAAGGAGTGGGCGTGGAACGTATTTTCCCTTTATACTCGCCGTCCATTGATAAAATAGAAATAATAAAGCGCACTAAGGCTCGACGATCCAAACTTTATTATATTCGCGACAAGGCGGCGCGTGAGGTTACCCGCAAGATGCGTAGTTTAAGAGCAACTTCCGTTGTATCAAAGAAACCGACAGGTGAAATAGCAAGTGAAACGGTATCTGCTCTTTCAGAAGAGCCGGCAACTGTCTAATTTAATAGTTTTTGCGCGGGTGGCGAAATTGGCAGACGCACTACCTTGAGGTGGTAGCGCCCTCACGGGCTTGGGAGTTCAAATCTCCCCCCGCGCATAAAGAGAGACATCGGCAAAAATGGTCGGGTCAAACGCGTATCGCGAAGCGATACGCGAGCAGTCAATTATCAAGGACTCTCCTTGCTGGCACGGCGTTATGTAGTTTTAAAAAAGAATGGTACCTGAC
>MFVN01000022.1:5447-5537 GCA_001786095.1 Candidatus Nomurabacteria bacterium RIFCSPLOWO2_02_FULL_42_17 | reverse complement strand
TAATGGGGAGAGCGTTACTTCTTAATCTCGCTTCGGAAATTAAGAAATTGAAATCATTAGAAATAAAAGCATGGAATCCTTCCATGATTT
>MFVN01000022.1:5032-5321 GCA_001786095.1 Candidatus Nomurabacteria bacterium RIFCSPLOWO2_02_FULL_42_17 | reverse complement strand
CAACCGCAAGAGCTAAAAAGGCTGACTTAGTATATTTTTTTTTGTTGTAATACCATTTTAGGTCATCACCTAAAATAAACAAAGAATCGTTTGGTACTGGGGAAAGGGGGAAGAGAATCCCCATATCCAGGGAAATCTGTGCTCCCCCTTTTGTTACACCAACAGATGTTTGAACTGTTGGCAATTCAGAAACACCTGTTCCTGAAGAATTAAAAGGTTTCCCTATAGTGAAGGAGAAGAAAGAACTTCCATCTCCACCGTCACCCCCACCAGCGTCAAAGCTGGTTAA
>MFVN01000022.1:0-4957 GCA_001786095.1 Candidatus Nomurabacteria bacterium RIFCSPLOWO2_02_FULL_42_17 | reverse complement strand
TTTTTTATTTTTAAGGTAAAAAAATCAATGTTTAGAAGCTTAAAACACGGAGAAAACTCCGTTTAGATACTAGCACAAAGGGTAAAAATCGTCAAGCTCTTTTAAGTCCACCTTGCATTATTCAATAACCCCTCCCATCCTCCCCTTATCAGGGGAGGCGAAAATACCAAATCCTTTCAAGTCCCCCTGATAAGGGGGATTTAGGGGGTTGTATTGGGATGAAATTATCAAGAATGTTTTTTAGCCAAACCCTTCAAAAAACTTCGGCGATGAAGGGGGCATAAACCGTGCTTTTTGAGCAGGCGGTAATGCAAGCGTGTACCGTAGCCCTTATGAATATGAAATTGATATTTCGGAAAACGCTTGGACATACGAACCATATGCTGGTCGCGGGTAACTTTGGCTAAAATTGAAGCCAGCGCGATTATTGGAACCAATTCGTCTCCCCGTATAATGGTTTTTTGATTTTTGTATTCGGACGGCGCTTTCAAACTTCCATCCAGCAACACTTTGCAAAAATTTGGGTGAATATTTAAACGCCCCAAACATCGGCCAATCGCCCTTCTGACGCTTTTGGAAATTCCGATTTTATCTATGGTCGGCGCGCGGGTGAAAGAAACCACGAAACGGCAATGTCCGGCTTTCCTCCATTCTTTAATTCGCGCGAATAGTTCCGAACGACGCGCCGGCGAAAGTTTTTTGGAATCACAGCCGTTGAAATGGAGCGATTTAAGATTAACGTTGACTGGCGCCGTCAAAACCGCCACCGAGACCGGTCCCGCCAGCGGCCCCCGCCCAGCTTCGTCTATACCGACAATAAATTGCTTCCGCACATTTTAAAATATAACATATCGGCATGTTATAATCAGCAAAAGTATGAAAAACTTTATCCACCTTCACACCCACAGCCACTATTCCCTGCTTGACGGGCTTTCTAAAATTGACAACTTGGTGCGCATCGCCAAGGAAAACAAAATGCCCGCGCTAGCCCTAACCGATCACGGCAATCTTTACGGCGCGATAGAATTTTATAAAACCTGCAAAGAAGCCAAAATCAAGCCCATAATCGGAGTTGAAGTTTACGTGGCCGCTCGCAGTCGTTTTGATAAAAATCCAAATCTGGACAATCGCCGTTTTCATCTCACGCTTCTGGCAAAAAATCTCACGGGCTATCAGAACTTAATTAAATTGGTAACCCGCTCGCATTTGGAAGGTTTTTATTACAAACCGCGCGTGGATAAAGAACTTCTGCGCGAACACCATGAAGGTTTAATTTGCCTCTCCGGTTGTATGGGCGGCGAACTCGGACGAGCTTTAGCCGGAAACGATTCCGTCCGAGCTGAAGAAATTATCCGTGAACATCAAGATATTTTCGGCTCGGAAAATTATTTTCTGGAAGCCATGAATCATCCCGGCGTGAAAAACGACCGCGAGGTCCGCGCCGGCGTCAGTGTGTTTTCTAAAAAATTAGGAATTCCTATAGTCGGCACGCAAGATTCTCACTACCCGACTTCAGATGATAAACGTGCTCATGAAACTTTACTGGCTGTGCAGACCGGCTCGGACATGCGCGACGAAGATAAATTTACTTTCGGTTCGGATGATTTTTCGCTGATAGACAATACGCAAGCCATGGAATATTTCAAAGAAATTCCCGAAGCGCTGGAAAATACTTTTATGGTGGCTGAACGTTGTGAATTGGAACTGCCGCTTGGACGCTGGGTTTTTCCCAACTTCCCTCTCCCGCCCGGGAGCACAAGTAATGACGAATTGCGCCGTTTGATTAAAGAAGGTTTAGCACGACTAAAAATCCCGGAAACCGACGAATTTAAAAAAAGATTAAATTACGAACTTGAGGTTATTGAGAAGAAGGGTTACGCGCCGTATTTTTTGGTCGTGGCCGACCTTATCCGTTTCGCCCGTTCCGCGGGAATTTTGACGAACATTCGCGGATCGGTTGCCGGTTCATTAGCCACTTATCTTTTGGGAATCACCGCCATCAACCCTTTGGAATATAATCTGCCTTTTGAGCGTTTTTTGAATATTGAACGACCCACTCCACCGGACATTGATATGGATTTTGCCGATAACCGTCGGGATGAAGTTTTAGAATATACTAAAAAGAAATATGGCGAAGAATGCGTGGCGCAAATCGGCACTTTCGGCACAATGATGGCGCGTGGGGGCGTGCGCGACGTAGCGCGCGCTTTAGGTTATCCCTATTTAACCGGCGACCGTATCTCTCGGCTTATTCCTCTGGGTTCGCAGGGTTTTCCTATGACTATCGACAGAGCTTTAGAAACAGTTCCGGAACTAGCCGAAGCCTATAAACACGAAAAAGATACAAAAGAAATTATTAACTTAGCGAAAAAAATGGAAGGTTGCGCCCGGCATATTTCAGTACACGCCGCCGGCGTAGTCATAGCCCCGCGTCCTCTTTCGGAATTCGTGCCGTTACAATTCGACCCTAAGGGCGGAAAAATCATTACCCAATACGACATGCATGCGGTAGAGGACGCGGGGCTATTAAAATTCGATTTTTTAGGCATACGCAATCTTTCCATATTGGCTGATTCAATAAAACTTGTGAAAAAGCTCCATAATCAAGATATAAATATAGAAAAAATTCCACTGGATGACAAAAAAACTTTTGAGATGCTGGCGCGCGGAGAAACTATGGGTGTTTTTCAAATGGGCGGTTCGGGTATGACACGCTGTCTTAAAGATTTGAAACCAAGCTCTATACACGACATCAACGCCATGGTCGCGCTGTATCGTCCGGGACCAATAGAATTGATTCCGGAATATATTAAACGCAAACATAATCCAACACTGATAAAATATCTGGATCCGCGCATGGAAGAAATTCTAAACCATTCTTATGGGGTCATAACTTATCAAGACGACGTGCTTATAATTGCCGTAAAAATTGCCGGCTATTCTTGGACCGAAGCCGATAAATTGCGTAAAGCTATGGGTAAGAAAATCCCTAAAGAAATGGCGGCGCAAAAAGAAAAATTCATTGCCGGCTGTGTCGATCACGGACTCAATCCCGGCAGAGCGTTGGAACTTTGGAAACTCATTGAACCTTTCGCGGCTTATGGTTTTAATAAGGCCCATGCCGCCTGCTACGGCCGGCTGGCCTATCAAACGGCTTATATGAAAGCTAGCTTTCCGGTGGAATATATGGCTTCTATAATGACCAACGAAGCCGGTGACGTGGATAAAATTGCCGAAGTCATAAACGAATGTGTGCGTATGAAAATAAAAGTTCTACCGCCCTCAATAAACGAAAGTTTCGGCGGTTTTACGGTTATAGGCAATACTAACGATACTATACGTTTTGGACTTTATTCCATAAAAAATTTAGGCGCGGACATCGCGGATGCTTTTATTACTGAAAGGAAAAACGGCGGAGCTTATGAATCACTGGAAAGTTTATTGGCGCGCGTACGGCATAAAAATTTAAATAAAAAATCATTGGAAGCGCTTATACAATCCGGGAGTTTAGATGAACTTGGTGAACGCGGACAAATGATGGCTAATTCGGAAAAAATGCTTGGCT
The DNA here is from genome assembly GCA_001786095.1 of Candidatus Nomurabacteria bacterium RIFCSPLOWO2_02_FULL_42_17. Taxonomy (GTDB): domain Bacteria; phylum Patescibacteriota; class Minisyncoccia; order Phycocordibacterales; family MFVN01; genus O2-02-FULL-42-17. Next base: position 1,392 of record MFVN01000022.1, on the reverse strand, counting down.
TCGCGCGCGAGGCCGGTCAAGCTGATAGCGCGCAAAGCTCGCTCTTTGGCGCCGGAACAATTTCAAATAAGTTGCGTTTAGAAAAATCCGCACCGGCTTCGCAATCCGAAAAGCTGGCTTGGGAAAAAGAATTGCTGGGATTATATATATCTGGCCATCCTCTGGATAAATTTAAAAACAAACTGGCGCGTAGTGGTTTGAATATAAAAAAAATAAAAGACGAACTACTAGATGGCACTAAAATCGGCATCGCAGTTCTGGTTGAAGATGTGCGACCGGTGACTACAAAAAACGGCGAACAGATGGCTTTTCTGCGATTGGCCGATTTGTCGGGCAACATCGAGGCCGTAGTTTTTCCTAAACTTTTTCAGTTAAAACGTGACATTTTAGCGCAAGAAAAATGCCTCGCGGTGGAGGGTCGTGTCTCTTTACGCCGTGGAGAAAAAAGTTTGATAATTGAAACGGTTAGAGAGATTTAACTTTCGTCCGGAGCTATAATTCGCATTATAGCCATAACCTGTTCAGGATAAGAATACACGGCGCCGCCATTATAATTTTCTAAAATTTCACGCAGGGCTAATGTGTCCTTATAATAACCGGCAGTTTTAGGATTATTACCGCCTAAGTTGCGCGCCACCGTTTCAATGGCTTCCTCATAACTGCTAAAATTAGTCTTGCAAGAATTCCAACCAAAAACATTATAAAAATTATTGCGGCAAGCGTTTTTGCCAGCCGTTGATTCACGCATGGCGACAGACGGCAACAAACGCCAATCTAAATTATTTTTCTGAGCTTCAATAACCATCTTGAGCCCATAGCCGGCTAACGGTAAACTGTGTTCGGCAAAATATGCGTCAATTTTATCGGCATGCTCAATAAGCACGGCAATTTTTTTATTATACCAAGAATACGCTTCATCGCTTATTTTAATTTCTTGAGCTGACAACTGATTGGCAACGACCCCCTCCGCCGACTCGGGAACAATGGTTGAGTTTATATTTATCGGCAAAGTGGTCAGAAACAAAGGAAAAATAACCAGTCCGCGCAAGAAACCTATGGATTTTTTATAAGTCATATCAAGGCGGTTATGCTCCGCCAACTTCTAGCCAGAAAAGGACTTTAACCTTCAAACAGCTATTCTGGGACGAAAATACCCTTAAGAATCAAGGGTAAAGTAAAGTATAGCACACCTGACCCTAAAAATCAACTGGCTGGGGAAATGGCTATTTACGGGATATTTTACGGGATATTAAATAAAAAATACCGCGCAAAGCAACGACCCCAAGTATTAAAATAGCTATCCAAAACAACCAGTCCGATACATCTTTTGGGGGAAAATCTAGGGCAGCAAACGCTGTGGCTAAAAGGCTACGATTAGGCGGTATTTCTATT
>MFVN01000021.1 GCA_001786095.1 Candidatus Nomurabacteria bacterium RIFCSPLOWO2_02_FULL_42_17 | reverse complement strand
TTTACGAAAATAGTGCTCTACCAACTGAGCTAAGGCGGCAACTGAAGATAAAGCTTTGGGCTCTATCCAAGCCTGAAGCCGATGGCCAGAATCGAACTGGCGACCTTCCCCTTACCATGGGGATGCTCTACCAACTGAGCTACATCGGCGTACCGAATATTCTAACATTTAATTATAATTTTTCAATTTCAGGATAATTTTTATCTTTTTACCTTAAACATTTTTCCGTGTCCGGGAATTATGTAATCCGCTTTTTCTAGTATTTTTTTTCTGCTTTCAATTAACTTTTTTTTATCTTTTGCGTAGGGGTCCTCACGGCCAATCAAGCTTTCCTTGTCCGTTTTTTGCTCTTCATTATCAGCCCACCAAAAAACATCGGCGGCAATCGCCACTTTGCCAAATTTTTTTGTGTCCACCAAAACAGTGGAATGGGATTGGTCGTGTCCGGGCGTGCTTATTATTTCAATATTTGTTCCGGGAATTCTACCTTCATGATTTTTTATTGTTCCCTCAAAAGAATAAATCGCGCCTTCGTCCAGAATTTGCGCGTTTTCAAAAATTCCGGCAAGTAATATATGGTCTAGGTGATTGTGGGTCAAAACGACATAATTTATATCTTCTTTGGATAAATTTTCTTTTTCGAGGGCCTCTAATAATAACTTTCTATTCATTCCGGGATCTACGATTATTTTAAAATCGCCTTCTCTAATCAAGGTTGTCGTGGAAGAAGCAAGCTCAAAACCCTCCTCTTCTTTTGCGTAACCTTCAATTAAAACTTTAACTTCCGCCATAATTTTACTATATCACATATTGACGCGGCTGATGGGTGCTGGTCACGAATATTTTCTCGCCGTCGCTCGGAAATTTCGCTACCCCGGCTCACGGTTTTGCCTGCTGGCAAAACATCGTTCCGCCTGTCAGCACCCAACGAAATGTCTTCCAGACATTTCTTCGCCTTGCACTAAACACAAAAATTGCCAGACACAAGATCTGGCGATTTTTGGTTCTGCGCGGCTGATGGGTGCTGACCCCACGACCTCTCGCGTGACAGGCGAGTGCTCTACCGTTGAGCTACAGCCGCATTTTCTTATTAAAAGAACCAATGCCGGTGAGTGGAATTGAACCACTTTCTAGGGCTTATGAGTCCCTCGTTCTACCATTGAACTACACCGGCCTAAACTTTTATTTTAATAATGCCATCTTTAATTATTTTTTCTATACAATCTCGTCTTTTCAGTTTCTTCAGACGATTTTCAATCATTCTTGCCGTATTTATAGAATCATACTCTTGAGAGAAAACTAAATCAACCGTACCCAATCTTTTGGTTGATGGAGTATGCCCGCCCTTATGATGTTTGATCCTTTTATCTAAATCAATCGTACTACCAATATAATACTTTCCGCTACTAGTTTTGAGAATATAAACAGATGTCATTTATATAATAATTTAATTTATCTACTATTTAATCCTGACGTCCCGACTTTGCGTCGGGAGTCGGGACCCCGACCTCCGACCATATGTCGGAGCGTCGGGAGTCGGGACCCCGACCTCCGACCATATGTCGGAGCGTCGGGGCTACACCGGCAATTTTGCAATAGCGGGGGTGGGATTCGAACCCACGACCTTCAGGTTATGAGCCTGACGAGCTACCTCTGCTCTTCCCCGCAATATTTAAACGGACTTTTCTATTCTAGCGAGAAAAAAAAATTATTGCAAACCTGCCTGCGCAGGCAGGCCTAAGATAAAAAATTAAGTTCCCGAAAAACTTCTTCATAAAGTCCGATTACGCGCTTAGTTTCTCTATGGCTTAAATTAAAATCTAATCCTCCATGGGCGATTTGATTGCGAACCTTGTGCGCCTCCCACGCGCTGTTTACAGCCCCTAACGTTCCCGCTGGCGCATTTTTAAGACGTTCACCCAAATCCGACCCCATAAAACCGGCCTTTATTAAAAGCTCATCCAATACGGCATCGGCCTCGATTATGGCCACACGCCAATCACTGGGATTCACGGAATTCGTATGCTCCACAATTTTATCCCAACGGCTGTTTTTCTTTTCTTTCTTGTCGTCGGCCAGCATGGCTTCTTTAATTTCATTTTCAAGATGTTTGTCTTCTTTATGACGTATTTCCAAAAGACGAATAAAAGAATAAATAATTACCGCAATAGCTACAAACGTCAAAATAGAAAGCACGGTTACATACCAAGAATAAATTTCTTGTCCCAAACTTATGCCACCATCTATACTTCCATCCACAGAAGGTTGGAAAATTTGAAATATTTTAGCAAAGAAATATTCTAGATTAAGGAAATCGGATCTGGGAGTAACTGAAATAGCGTCGGGTTGCGATCCCTTGCCGGCGGTAAAAGAAAGCGCTAAAATCACCGCCAAAAAAATAGCAACAAAGGCAAACAATCCCCCGCCCCCGCCACCTCCACCACTTTCTGTTTTTTTTACATCTGCCATATATTTCTCTCTAAGAGAGATCTCCCGCAGGGAGATATTTTTCTAAAATTCGCGCGGTTGAAAAAAGCGCGCTTTCGCCCCCAATCGACGCCATAAGCTGAAAACTCAACGGCAAACCGTCCTTGTTCTTTCCGGTCGGCACGGACACGGCCGGCAAATCAGCAATGTTGGCCGGCACGGTAAAAATATCTGAAAGGTACATAGACACCGGATCAATTTTTTCGCCTAATTTGAAAGCCGGAGTCGGTGCGGTCGGTGTGGCGATTAAATCGACTTTTTCAAAAACCTTTTCAAACTCGTGCTTTATCTGTCCGCGCACCGCCGTAGCTTTGTTGTAATAAGCGTCATAATAGCCATGAGAAAGAACATAAGTGCCTAGCATAATTCGACGGCGCACTTCCCGCCCAAAACCCTCGCCACGCGTTTTCTTGTAAACTTCAAGAAGGTTTGGTGCTTCGGCAGAAAAGCCAAAACGCATCCCGTCATAACGCGCCAAATTAGTAGAAGCTTCAGCCGGCATAAGAATATAATAAACCGCCAGCGAATATTTTACGAGTGGCAGAGAAATGTCTATGATTTTGCAACCCGCCGCGCGCAGTTTTTCTAGCGACTCTTCAAAATTTTTCAGCACTTCCGGATCCACGCCTTCAGAAAGAAAATCGCGCGGCACGCCGATTGTGAAGCCGGCGGAAGAATTTTCGCCGGCCCGGGCCGAGCGTAGCGAGGGACGAGAGGGCCAAGAAAATTCTTCCGTCGGCGAAACATCAACCGAAGTCGCGTCCAGAGAATCCGCGCCAGCGATGGCAGTGAAAATAATTTCCGCGTCTTCCACGGTTTTAGTAATGGGACCAATTTGATCAATCGAAGAACCCAAAGCCATAAGCCCGTAACGCGACACCGCGCCGTAAGTCGGCTTCATACCCACTAGACCACAGAAAGCCGCGGGTTGGCGTATGGAACCGGCAGTATCGGAACCTAGAGCGCCAAGGGCCATACCAGAGGCAACCGCCACAGCAGAACCGCCAGAGGAACCGCCGGGCACGCGTGAAAGATCAAAAGGATTTTTAGTTGGGCCAAAAGCCGAACTTTCCGTGGATGAACCCATGGCGAATTCGTCCATATTCGTCCGACCCATAAAAATCACGCCGGCGTCTTTTAATTTTTTGATAACCGTGGCATCATAGCTAGCCGTATAATTTTCTAAAATTTTTGAAGCAGACGAACATTTACGTCCCTTGATTAAAATATTATCTTTTATGGCCAACGGTATACCGGTTAGAGGATTAGCCTCTCCTGAACTTATAATTTTATCCGCCACGTCAGCTTGCGCCAAAACATCATCAAAAACCTCCAAGAAAACATTGAGCTCTTTATTTCTTTCTTCAATATTTTTCAAGCAATCCTCCGCTAACTTGCGCGCGGAGAATTTTTTCTCACTCAAGCCAATCATAGCTTTTTTTATTGTAAGTTCTGAAAGGTTCATGATAATATTTTTTTAACTTTTATATAGCCATCTTGTTTTTGTGGAGCAATAGAAACGAAAGTATTAATGGGATCTTTATCTTCTTGTGAATCACTAGTTGATAAAACATCTTCCCGAAAAATATTTATTTTGTCTAATTTTTCAACACTGGAATTAGTAGACAAATCAACTGATTGTATCTGATCTACATAACCTAAAATAGACTTAAAATCTTTGAGCATATTTGCCTTTTCTTCACTTGACATTTCTATCCGCGCCAACTCGGCTAATTTTTCTACATCCTTAAGTTCCATATGTTTAATTATAGCAAATTTAGAAACTGTTTTTCGGTTAAAACCTTTACACCTAATTTTGGGGCACGGGCTAATTTAGAACCCGGAGATTCACCAGTTATAAGATAATTTGTTTGAGACGAAATAGATTCGGATACATTACCGCTTAATGCGCGGATTTTTTCTTTGGCTTCTTCACGCGACATTGATTCTAATGTGCCAGTGATTACAAAAGTTTTACCAAATAATTTACCTGCTATGCGTTTTTCGGCGGGTAATATTTTAATTCCAGTTTTCAGGATTTTTTTAATTAAATCTATATTTTCTTTTTTATGAAAAAACTCGTAGGCGCTACGCGCCACGATGGGCCCAATGTTCGGCACGGCTTGAATTTCCTCCAATTCCGCTGTCATTATTTTTTCTAAAATTCCAAAACGCTCGGCTAAATCTTGCGCGGTTTCCTCCCCTACATGCAAAACCCCCAACGCATAAAGAAAACGCCATAGGGGTGGTTTCCGCCGCGCGTTTATGGAAACGATTAAATTTTCAGCGCTTTTTTCGCCGAAACGTTCCAATCCGGAAATATCTTCTTTTTTTAATGCAAAAATATCAGACGCGTCGGAAATAAGTCCTTCATCACGAAATCTATTTAAAACTTTCGGACCCAACTCATCAATTTCCAACGCTCGCGCGAAATGCAACAAGCCACGTATATTTTTAGCTGGACAATTGGAATTAGCGCAAAAGTAAGCAACCATTTCCTTTTTTTCTACTTTACTTCCGCACACCGAACAATGCGTTGGTATTTTAAACTTTTTTTCATGACCAACACGCAACTTTGGTAAAACTTCCACGACTTCAGGGATAACATCACCAGCTTTTTGAATAACAACCGTGTCTCCTATTCGCACATCCAGCCGTTCTATTTGATTAAAATTATGAAGCGTGGCCTTGGAAATTGTCGAACCCGCAACCAAAGTCGGCGTAAACACAGCCAGTGGCGTCAGCACGCCCGTGCGCCCAACCTGAACAATAATATCTTTAATTACAGTGGTTGCTTTTTCGGCCGGATATTTGAAAGCCACGGCATAATGCGGGGCCTTGCCGACAAAGCCGAGACGCTTGCTAAGTTCTGTTTGATTCACGGAAATAACCACACCGTCCGTGCCGTACGGAAAATTAGGACGCATCTTTCCTATTTTCTCCGTAAAACTCCAAACCTCATCTAAATTACGACAAACAGCTTCATGTTTATCTACCTTAAATCCGAGTTGACGCAGAAAATCGTGTTTGTTTGAATGGGTGTCCACTTGGGAGCTCAACTCCCAAGTGGGAGTTGAGCTCCCAAGTTTAGAAATTTCCGTAATATCATAAGCAAAAAAATCCAAATGACGCTCACGCGAAAGTTTTGGATCAAGCTGGCGTAAACTGCCAGCCGCGGCGTTACGAGTATTTGCCAACAAAGGCTTGTTAATTTTTTCATACACGCGATTCAATTCCCTCAACGTCTTTTTGGCCATAATTACCTCACCGCGCACTTCAATCATTTTTGGAAACGGCGTACGTAATTTAAGCGGTATGGTCTCAATAGTTTTTAAATTTTCACTGACATCCTCGCCAATATAACCATCACCGCGCGTCGCTCCGCGCAAAAAAAGTCCGTCTTTATAAATAAGCGAAACAGCCAAACCATCCAGTTTAAGTTCGCAAAAGTATTCCAAGAAGTCAGACTTCGGGCTGCCCTTGAAGTCTGACTTCAATTTTTTTATACGTTCTTTCCACGCTTCCAAATCCGCGCGGGAAAAAGCATCATTTAAAGAAAGCATCGGCGTAGAGTGTTTTACTTTTACAAATTTATCCAACGGCTTTCCGCCTACGCGTTCGGTCGGCGAAAGGGGATCGCGTAATTCTGGAAATTCTTTTTCCAACACCCTAAGCTCACAAGTGAGAGAATCGGTGACCGCGTCATTTACTTTAGGATCATCCAGAACATGATAACGATAACGCAGATCTTCAATCTCCGCCCGAAGTTTTAAGATTCTTTTTTGAGCAACAGATTTATTCACAAATTCACATTATAGCAGAACTTCTATGACCCGCGACACGGCTCGTTTATTTGAAATACTTAAACAATCTACATTATATCCTGTTGAAATAATTTGCATAAATGTTTCAGTACCTACACCTACAGAAAACTCTGGCGTAACAGAAACTTCCGCGCAGTGCCCAGACGCATCTTCAAAATCAAAAGTCGTTCGAAGAGGGGTTGGGCTAAAATTATCTACTGTTCTAGAAACACACTCAGGCGCACTACCTAAACCATCAATAAAAGTGTCTCTCCAATAAAGCGCGCACTCCACACCGGTATCGGCCGCGAAAAGAGCATGACCCGCCTCACGGGCGGAACCCGAAAGAATTATTTCTTTGTAAGTTATGTTAGTTATGCCCAGAGCCATAATGAGAAGCGCGGCGGACGCCAGAATGGCAAAAAGGATAGTAAATCCGAAATTATTAGGTTTTCTCCCTTCGGGAGATCCCCTATAGGGGGATAGCTTTGTTAATTTCATTAGTTTTAATATTACCATGTGACTTCAAAAAGATTTTCTCTGAAAGTAATTTTATGCGGAGTTGAACCATGGTTCCAAGAAACTTCAGAAGTTACCATGGCCTCAGAGAAACCACCTGGAAAATAAACCGTGATGGTTCGCTGAAATAAACCTGCCGTTAGTGAGGGCCTAAAAAATCCGGTACTATCATACTGAAGATCATAATTAGTGGATATTGCTAAATCAACAGGATCTATCGCGCATCCACCTACGCAATCAATCACATCAACGCCAAAACCACCCCATCCGTCCCCGTTTAAAACATTATTATCGCGTATGTTCCTTACCATTTCTATGCCCTCCTGCGCCAGAAAGGAAGCAACAAGCTGATTTTTGGCAAAAACCGTGCTGTTGATTCCGCCTCCGGAAACAACCAACAGGGCGGCAAGAGATGAAGAAAAAATAAGAATCGCGAAGAGCGTCTCGATAAGAGTGAATCCTCCTTCGCTCTTTCGGAGCTTCGGAGGGACAAGTCCCTTGTTATTTTTATTGAAAAATTTATTCATATTTATTCAAAAATTGAACGCTGGCTAACTGTAGTTTGAAGACTAAAGGGTGTTGGTTGGCCCTTATAATTAATTACACCCGCCAGACGAATAAGCACCCGCGGCTGAAAATTGTCATTCGGTTCTGAACCAAAAACGCTAAAACCCGAAATATCTGGGTCTATTTCAACCTCTACCGGAGTCAGATCAAGTGGAAAATTGGAACCGCTATTTTTAGATTTTTGTATTTGACCATTATTTATTCGATAAACCCATTGGTCGTTTGAATTGTCGGGATTGCCAAAGACGTGCTCAAAAGTAATTTCTGCGTCAGACAAGCAATCGTTAGGTTCCTCTATGGGTAAAGATGAACCGCAATTATAATTACTCCCCAATCGCAAGTGACGCGAGATTTCTTCCATAACAAAAGCAAGGTTGTCGTTTATTTCACGCAGGTGCTGGGTTTTTTTGAAAGAGGCGTTTTGATTCAAAACAGCCGCCCCGCCGATAGTTATAACCAAAGAAAAAATTGCCACCGAGACCATCATCTCAATGAGGGAGAAACCGGATTGGTTGGTTTTTAATTTCATATTATTATCGTACGCTAACTTGTCCCGTAATATAAACCGCAATTGTTCGCTTATATCCGTCTGGTGATATAACTTTTATTTCCGCCATATTAGAAATCGGTCCGGATGGAGACGAAAGCGCGGCATCGGGAAAAGGGCGAGTGAAAACTACGGTTAATTCATTACTAGGACACACAGCATTACCATCAAAACAAATATCCTCAATACTGTATCCCGTCGGTGGATTAAATGCCCTGATAAGCTCATTAGGGTCATCAAAAGATGAATTATTATCTTGGTCGCGGAAATAACTTATTATATTAGGACTCGCGGATTGATCAAAATGAACACCATAACTCGGTTTGCAAGGCTTAGAAGTCGACGAGCAAATACCTGAAAAAGAAGCGGGGTCCTCGCCTGAAATAGCGGCGCGTTTTGCTTCTTCAATTTGAGACGCTATGTCGTGCGTTAAACGCTCCAAATACATTACATCATTAAAACCTCTGAAATTAAAAAAAACCACGCCTGAAATTATGGCAAAAATCGCCAACACCACCAAAATTTCGATAATAGTTACGCCACGAGCCATAAGTTTGGTAAATTTAAATTAAAAATAAAAACCAAGAAAGAAGCAACGACCAAAAACGGTCCGAAAGGAATTTCACTTTTCATTGTAAACCTGCGCCCGCGGAAAATCAACAGAAAAACCGAAACCAGCGCGCCTAGTATGAAAGAAAGAAACAGAGCCGTGATCGCGCCGGACGAACCAAGAAGAAAACCCAAACCCAACGCCAACTTGGCGTCGCCCAAGCCCATCCAGCGCCCGCGGGAAACCGCCCATAGTATAAAAAAGGGCGCCGCCATAAGAGGGCCGGCTAGGAGAGCTCGTAGCTGATAGCTTATAGCTTCGTTAGCTCCATAAACTTGCAGAAACAAACTGCCGAGCAGGGCTAGAATGACAAAAATCCAGACGGGGCGTTCGGGAATGATTTTGTGGTGGAAATCATAAACTGAAATAAAAATCAAAAAACAAAAAGCGAGAATATAAAATACAGAATAAATAATATATGGAAAGAGAAGTAAATTAGAAAATTTTAAAACAACAGAAAGAAAAACTAAACCGGTTAAAATCTCAACTATCGGATATTGCCAAGAAATTTTGCTTTTACAATAACGGCACCGACCGCCCAGAAAAAGAAAGCTAAAAACCGGCACCAGATCGCACGCCGATAACTTATGCCCGCAGGAAAAGCAAAACGACCCCGCACCACGCGCTCCGCTTGGGTACGGGGCAAGCCCGCCTCCCCACACCGAAAGACCAGTGTGGTAGCGTAGAATCACCACATTCAAAAAACTCCCGATTATGGTTCCGAAAACAAAAGACAAAATAGATATAATCGCCGACACAGGAACATTATAACACAATAATTATTTTTTATTTACATTTTATACCGGCACTAAAACCATTTAAACCATCAGTCACAATCGTACCGATACGGCCCGAAAATCCGTCACTGTCAATACAATAAAAATTTTTATCATACAATTTAATATACATTGTATAGGAAGTTTTATTACCTGATGTTGGACGAACCGCGCACGGCATGAAATTATTAGTGTTGGTACCACTTGGTCTACCAAGCAGACGCTCTACGACAGCAACTCTTAGACGTTGAACTTCGGAAAGATTAGGATTAGTGTTTAATGCTGAAACCTGGGAACACACGTTAAAACCAGCCCCATGATTATAACTTCTCCTAGGAGTAGAATCGCGATATATTTCAGCCGCAATGCGCAGTTGGCTCATTGTGGAAATAATACTCGCGTCTTTAGCTGACTTGCGCGTACTACCTAAATTAACAAGCACCACAGAAGCCAAAATACCGATAATAGCGATGACGACCAAGAGTTCAATTAAAGTGAAACCTTTTTCATCTTTATTACGCATTTTGTTTAAGGTTATTAAAGATAATCCTTGATGGATTTTTGTTATTGTTATAGGCAAGTTAAATCTCCAGAAACAGGAACTGCTGTTGTTAACATCTTACCAGCAAAGCCGGTAGAATCAACACAATAAGACATACCACCACTTGAAGAAAGAACGGCATGAACTTCCCAATTATATTGATCTTCGTTAAAAACTGGTTTAGCGCCAAGTTGAGTATTAACTGCCTCCAAAAGTCTATCCACATCACCAGCAGCAACATCTGCCCCAACATAAGTATTATTAATGCTAAAGAAAACCTCCGCCGCCGCACGTATACTGGACATACTAGAAATAGCGCTGACGTCACGGGCCTGCTTACGTGTACTACCTAAATTGACAAGAATTATGGA
>MFVN01000020.1:4470-10320 GCA_001786095.1 Candidatus Nomurabacteria bacterium RIFCSPLOWO2_02_FULL_42_17 | reverse complement strand
TGGTCGTCAGAATGAGAAGTACGCGCGGGCATACCGGCAATCGCCGGAGCCATCACGCGCTAAAAATAGCGAATCTTGGTAAGTGCGCGCATTGTAGCGCGCTTAAATCTGGGCACGCTATTTGTCTAACTTGCGGTCATTATAAAGGCCGGCAGGTTCTTGATATTTTAAAAAAAACAGCCAAGAAAACATCTTCTGGCGACAAGAAAAAGAAAAACTAGTGACTAGTGACTAGTGACTAGTCCCTAGAACCTAGCCCCTAATCACATGGCAAACAGGCACCTTTCCAGATCAATAGCTCTTCAAACCCTCTTTGAGTGGGATTTTAGAGGTTGTAAAAATGAACTTTTACCAGAAATTCTAGAACGCAATATGGCCGAGTTTGGACCGGGATTGGAAAATGATTCTTTTACGCCCGAACTCGTAAATTTAGTTTCTAAAAAACGCAAAACTTTAGACGGAATAATAGAAAAAGCCGCGCCCGAGTGGCCGTTGGATAAAATTTCAGCCGTGGATCGTGCGGTTTTACGGTTAGGTTTAGCTGAACTTTTATTCGGCGATCGCAGTCAAGTGCCACCTAAAGTCGCCATTAACGAAGCCATTGAACTTGCTAAGACTTTTGGCGGTGATTCAAGCAGTAAATTCGTGAATGGCGTGTTGGGTGCGATTTACAAGGAAATTGGCGAGCCGGGCAAAGAAGAAACATCCAAACATAAACCCAAAGAGACCGATCCCAACAATCTTCCTTTAGAACGTTTGGGTGGCGCGGTGGTTTACGCCCGCACGGCCGAAGGTCTTAAATTGGCGTTGGTTCACGATGTTTTTGGATATTGGACGCTTTCTAAAGGTAAATTAGAAGGGGAAGAAAATGAGATTGAGGGCGCTTTACGCGAAATCAAAGAAGAAATCGGATTAGATATTATTATTAAAAATAAACTTGGCGAAAATGAATATGTTGCCTCGCATCCAGAGAAGGGAAGAACCCGTAAACACGTTGTTTATTATTTGGCTGAGGCGGTTTACGGACCGCTTCAACTTGCTCAATCTGGCGGACTGGATGACGCGCGCTGGTTTCCATTAGCCCAAGTCGCTGACCTAAAAATTTATGACGATATCTTGCCAATTATTACTAACGCTTTAAAAATTCTCAATCCACAATCATGAATTTGCCTGATTTTACAAAATTTGAGGAACATACAAAAATTTTTTTTAAGGACAAGGTTCTACTCAAGCAGGCCTTTGTTCATCGTTCTTATTTGAATGAAAATCCCAGCGACGGATTGGCGCACAACGAACGTTTGGAGTTTTTAGGCGACGCCGTGCTGGAATTGGCTGTAACCGATTATCTTTTTCATAAATATCCCGATAAAACTGAGGGTGAACTTACTTCTTACCGTTCATCCCTAGTTAATTCTCAAATTATCTCGGATGTTGCCACAACTTTGGGTATGAATGATTATCTTTTACTTTCCCGAGGCGAAGCCAAGGATGTAGGCAAAGCCCGAAATTATATTTTAGCTAATACTTTCGAGGCTTTTCTAGGCGCGGTTTATTTAGATCGAGGCTATAAAGTCGCGGGGGATTTTGTCGCCCGCACCCTCTTTGCTTTACTGGATGAAATTATCGCCAAAAAACTTTTTAAAGATGCAAAAAGCACAATCCAAGAATTTTCTCAAGAAAAAGAAAATGTAACACCGGTTTATAAGGTCTTGCGTGAATCAGGGCCCGACCACGACAAACATTTTACCGTCGGAGTTTTTTTTGGAGCGGAACTTGTGGCCGAGGGTTCGGGTCAATCTAAACAGGAGGCTGAACAAAAAGCCGCTCAGGCCGGTATACGCGCGCGCAACTGGAAGAATTGAAATGCTAAAATCTTTAGAAATCTCCGGTTTTAAATCTTTTGCCAAGAAAACTGTTCTGGAATTTTCCGATCCAATCGTGTCTATTGTCGGCCCTAATGGTTCCGGTAAATCCAATGTGGTGGAGGCCGTGCGTTTTGCTTTAGGCGAACAATCTATGAAGGCCCTGCGCGGCCGTTCCAGCCCTGACCTTATTTTTAAAGGTTCTAAAAATCTTTCCGCGCCTTCGCGCGCGGCCGTAACCGCTGTTTTTGACAATCATCGCCGAATTTTTTCTTTCACTAATAAAGACAATGCCGCAGTAGGGGTAGATTTTAACGAAATACGTGTTACTCGCGAGGTTTATCCGGATGGACAAAATCGTTACCTCATCAATGACACGCCAATCCGTTTAAAAGATGTGGTGGAAGTGCTTTCTTCCGTGCATGTGGGTTCTTCTGGACATCATATAATTTCCCAAGGCGAAGCTGACCGTGTATTGTCAGTTTCGGCGCGCGAGCGCCGTGAGATGGTGGAAGACGCGTTGGGGCTTAAAATTTATCAGTACAAAATCCGCGAAGCCGAACGCAAATTAGAACGCACTGGGCAGAATGTAAAAGAAGTTCAATCTTTACGGCGCGAAATTGCTCCACATTTATCTTTTCTTAAAAAACAAGTTGATAAATTAAAACAGACTGAAGTTTGGCGTACCGAGCTTCAATCTCTCTATCGGGATTATTTTGTCCGTGAGTCATTTTATTTAAAGACCACTACGGCTGATTTAGCCAAACGTAAACATGCGTTTATTGTAGAATTGCGTGAATTATCTGAAAAAACTAAAGAAAATACCACAGGTCCGGACAAGCAAGTGACAGAGTTAGAAAAGGAAATAAAGCAATCAGAAAATTCGTTTCAATCCGTTCGGGCACTCAAAGAAGAATTGGGGCGTAAACTTGGCCGACTGGAAGGAGCTTTGGAGGTTATGGTTAAAACCCCGCATACAGCTGGAGCCAAGGTGGTAAATTTTGAAGAGATTGAAGAGCTTGCGGCCGAGATTGAAATAAACCTAGACGAAGCTTTAGCCATTGAAGAACTTTCAGAAATTGCCCCTATTCTAGAGCGGGTGAAAGAATTAGTGCGTAAATTTTTGGATAAAAGAAATTCAATATCAGATTCTACTCCCATTCAAAATACCGAACTTTCAAAATTAAAGGAGAGTCGGCAAGAAATTGCCGATGAACTTAGGCGTGTTGAAGTCAAGGAAAAAGAGATTTTATCTAATACCGCGTCGCTCCGCCAAGAATTGGCGGAGCGACGCGAAGCCGCGCATGGGCGTGAAAAAGCTTTTTATGAAATTTCGGCTAGGAAAAGCCAGACTGAAAATGCCCTTAAAATGCTTTCAGTGGAAGAGGAAGGACTAATTACCGCACAATTGGCTTTTGAAAACGAATTAAAAGAAGCCACAGTATTAGCCGGAAAAGAAGCTACAATTTTTGATTTAGAAGATAGTAAGTCAGATATTGATCGCACATTACAAGTGGTTAAATTAAAAAAAATAGAAAAGATAAAAATTCGATTAGAAGATGCCGGACTAGGTGCCGGGGAAGAAGTGTTTAAAGAATATAATGAAGTGGAAAACCGTGATCAGTTTTTAGCTAAAGAATTAGTAGACTTACAGGGCAGTATTCAGTCGCTTAAAACCTTAATTCGCGAGCTTAAAGAAACACTTCATTTGGAATTCACCGGAGGTGTGGAAAAAATAAATGAGGCTTTCCAGGAATTTTTTACGACTATGTTTGGTGGTGGCAAAGCCAGTTTGACTATAATTAAAGAAACACGGCGCTCTATACTTAGTGGCGGGCAAGGGGATGAAGAAGAATTATCGGAAGAAGAAAAAAAAGAAGGCGACCCCGAAGTCGGAATTGAAATTAATATTTCTCTACCGCACAAAAAAGCCAAAGATTTAAATATGCTTTCGGGCGGCGAGCGTGCACTGACTTCCATTGCTTTACTCTTTGCTATGACGCGCGTAAATCCGCCACCATTTCTTATTTTAGATGAAACTGACGCGGCGCTGGACGAGTCAAACTCACGCAAGTATGGCGACTTAATCGAGAAGCTTTCTAAACTTTCTCAGCTTATTTTGGTAACCCACAACCGTGAAACTATGTCTCACGCCCATGTCCTCTACGGTGTAACCATCGGCACCGACGGCGCCTCCAAAATCCTCTCGGTCCGGCTCGACGAAGCTTTGACTGTTGCGAACTAACGCCTCACCCCTAATCCCTCTCTATTTATAAATGGAGAGGGGAAAGCCGGGGGCTGGGGAGAGGTCAACTAACATGTCAACGTGGCAGGTTGACATGTTTTGCTAACGGGATTTTATTTTATCTCCACTACTTTATCGGGTTGAAAAAAAGAATTCAAACTGACAAGATTTTTGGTTATTTTTTCGATTTCTTTCCCTTTTATTTTAATTTTCAAAACCAATCCCTGCATCGTGTCTTTGGAAAATTTCTGGTCGAAAACAAAGTTGCCTAAACTATAAGCGATGAAACCATCTTTGTATTTTTCTGTATCTTGAACGACGTGCGGGTGATGTCCGATGATTAACTTGGCACCCGCGTCTATGGCCGCGTGCGCCAATTCCTCCTGCCGTGCGTTATGTTTTTTCTTATATTCCTCGCCCCAATGAAAAGAAACAACCAAAAAATCCGTTTGTTCCGCCGCTGTCCGAATAATTTTTTCAAAATCTGGGTCACTGGCCAGAAGTATGCCGGCGCGTTTATCCTGAACCGCGAAACCGGTCGGCCCAACGTCCGAGAATCCAAGAAATCCGATTTTCAGTCGATTTTTTTCAAATATGACGGGCTTGCGCGCGACTTCCTTATTTTCTCCGCCACCGGTCGGCAGAACGCTCGTGTCAGAAAATCGTCGCAATGTGTCTTCCAGCGCGGCCAGCCCCCAGTCGCCAATGTGATTGTTGGCCACCGACAGCACATCGAAACCCGCTGTTTTTACGGCCTCCAGCGCCTCCGGCGCCATGCGGAAAGAATATAAATTACCTAAATTCTTACCTTGATCGGAAACCGGCCCTTCTAGGTTGCCGAAAGTTATATCGGCGTCCCCCAACCAAGAAATTTTTTCAAAAAGCCGATTGAAATTATTTTCTAAATTTTTATTCACCGAAGCTTCCACACCGCGGTCCAGCATTAAATCGCCTGTGAGAACAAGATCGGCTCGGTTTATGAATTCCGGTTTTTCCATACGAAACTCGGAAAGATTTTTCAAATTAACAGCGGTAAAAATTTCATTTTTAAGATATTTCAAAATAGCGTTCGTATCCGTCACGCGGTCGGCGCTATGTAACACAATAATAGCTATTTGACGATTATCGAATTCAGAAAATGGCAGAGCGAAAAAAGCGATTCCGGTTTTTTGAGCCGCGTCGGTATAACCGCTTTTACCCCCCATATACTCTTTAATCTGAACCAGCTTGTTGATATTTTTCCAAACAGAACTAACCGTGCTGGCTTTTTCTTGCCGAGTTATTTCCAATATTGATTTTTCGTAATCCTTAAGATATTTTGCCAGTTTAAAAAGGTCAGTGACCGTCGATTTATTTTCCGAGGAAAGGCCTGATGGATCGCCGAAGTGCGTGTTTTCCATCCCGATATTTTTAGCAATCTCGTTCATTTGATTTATAAAATATTCATGACCGCCGTGCTCGGCTAATACTTCGGCAGCGTCATTTGAAGATTCAAGCAGTAGGGGATAAAGAAGGTCGAAAACGGCGATTTTTTGTTCGGCCTTGAGATGACCGCCACTACTGGGCGTATTTGCCGCCCTGGCTGAAACTGTCGCTATGTCATTTTGATTCAGTATTTTTATTGAAGTTAAGGCGGTAATAAGTTTAGTCACGGAAGCAATAGGAAAACGTTCCGTGTTCCCTTTTTCCATAATTATTTCTCCACTGTCCAAATCCCCAACCAAATAAGAAGGCGCGCTGACG
>MFVN01000020.1:0-4453 GCA_001786095.1 Candidatus Nomurabacteria bacterium RIFCSPLOWO2_02_FULL_42_17 | reverse complement strand
GCCCGCCGTTTTTAAAGAAATAAGAGCTTGTTCCAATCATTTTCGGTGGATTGTCATTGGTGCTGGAAACCGAAACTAATGTTCCCAACTCGCTCCAATCAAAAAGCCATTTCGCGTCTTCTTGGTTTAGGCGTACGCCATCTTTATTGAAATTATTGTTAATTTCGGAACCCCCATGGTAAAAAGGCACGCCGTGTATGGAAAAATCACCTAAAAATTGGATTGCTAAAGGCAGATAAACTCCGGCTTCATGCGAAAAATGCTCCTCTTTTTTTTGTAGAACGCGGTATTCTCCAGCCGGTACTTTTTCAAAAATATCTGCCCGCCTACCGGCAGGTAGGGAATGAATAGAGTTTATTATTGTAAAAGACTTTAATAATTCACTTTTTTCATAAACCTCTAATTTATTTTGCTTGAAATCAAGACGGATTATTTTTTCAGCAATGTTTGGTTGAAAAGTTTCGGCTGGAATATCGCCGAAAGCCGGTTTCCATAACGGCAATGACTTTACTAATAAATCAATCGTTTTATTTTCTTCCGCTAAATATTTTTTTAAAGCCGAAACATATTCTTCAGTCTCCGCGTTTCTAGCCGGAAGGTCCCAAATCTCGCTGGCGCCGCGCGCGAGCACAGCGGCCAAAACTATACCGCTTATTATTGCCAGCGATACAAACGCGGTGGATTTAAAAACCTTTACCATAATGATATTTTACCACAGTAGAGAATTGTTGCCTCGCTTTTTCTTTTATGTTAAGATCTGTCATATGTTGAAATTACGACTTTCACGTGTCGGCCGTCGCAATGATCCACATTTTCGCGTGGTGGTGACAGATTCCAAAAATGCCGCTAAGAGCGGAAAATTTTTTGAGATTGTTGGTTCATATAACGCCCGCGCCGGCAGTTTTCAAGTGGACGCGGAACGCGTAAAACACTGGCTAACAAAAGGGGTTAAGCCGTCGGACACGGTGCATAATTTTTTGGTTTCTAAAAAAATAATTGAAGATAGAAAAAAAAATTCTCTCCCGCGTAAATCTCCGACCAAAAAGCGCAAAGAGCTTAAAACCGCAACCACGGCTTGATTTCAGAAAACCTTAAGAGTATAATTTTATCAGCAGTATTTCGGTCGAAACTGCCTGATTAAAAGTCTTGAATGAACGACGAATATGGAAGCTGATAAAAAATTTCTAGAGTTCGTAGTCAAGGCTTTGGTTGACAACCCTAATGATGTCAAGATTGACCGCAAGGTGGACGAGATGGGCGTGCTTATATCGCTCTCCGTAAATTCGGCGGACATGGGTAAAATCATCGGCCGTAGCGGTAATACCGCCAAGGCCATTCGCACGCTTCTGCGCGTGATAGGTATGAAAAACAACGCCCGGGTCAATCTGAAAATTAACGAGCCTGAAGGCGGCCGTCCCGTCTCCAGTAACGAAGGGAGCCAAACCGTTGACCAAGCCATGGAGGATTTGAAGGGAATATAGATTAGGTGCTAGTAATTAGGTTCTAGTGCAAAACCCCGCCCCTCGACAAGCTCGGGGCGGGGTTTTGGTATAATGCGGATATGCGTTTCTATATCATTACAATTTTTCCGCAAGCTTTTGATTCATATTTAAAAGAATCCATTGTCGGTCGGGCAATAAGGGGCAAAAAAATCGTGGTTAAATTTTATAATCCGATGGATTTTTGCGAGCCCAAAAAAAGGGTGGACGACCGACCGTATGGCGGGGGGCCGGGAATGGTCTTGCGCCCAGAACTTTTTCTAAAAGCTTTTTCTAAAATAAAAATAAAAGACAAAAAGAAAACAAAAATAATCTTATTCTCACCTTCCGGAAAAAAGTTCAATACTGCCTACGCGAAGAAATTAGTAAAGCAAAAATATACCGACATTATTTTAATTTCCGGCCGTTATGAGGGCATAGATGCTCGGGTGAAAAAAATTTCCAAAGCGGAAGAAATTTCAATAGGAGATTATGTGCTGACCGGAGGTGAGCTACCGGCCATGGTTTTACTAGACTGCATTTCCCGCCAAATTCCGGGAGTCTTGGGTAAATATGAATCGCTCGAAGAAGAGCGCATCTCTTCCAGTGAAGTTTACACCCGGCCGGAGGTTTTAAAATGGAAGGGTAAAAACCACAAAGTTCCCAAAGTTCTGCTTTCCGGCCACCACGACAAAATATCCTTTTGGCGAAGCAAAAGATAGAAATCCACAGTCCTAGTTGACATCTTAAAGCAGGTGAGTATAATGGGAACACAACGATTGAGTCACGATAGTCGTAAAAAAGAACATATTCTAAAAAAGTTTTAAGCCATTAGTATATAGATAGGGCATTTCTTGTGCTCTGTTTTGGTTTATATATCATATTTCGTATTCTTTCCCATTTTTTTATGTCAATTTTAAACTCTATTTTACCTAAAAAATATTTTTCCAAATATCGTCAGCCCATGGTGGAATTTCCCAACCTAATTCGCATGCAGTTAGATTCTTTTAAATGGTTGGTTGAACACGGTCTCAAAGATATTTTTTCCGAATTTTCACCCATAAACGATTATTCGGATAAAAAGTTTAAATTAGAATTTTTATCTTTTACTTTATCCGAACCGAAATATGACGAGTATTATGCCAAACTAAATAAACTTTCTTATGGTGGCGCGTTGAATGCTAAAATTCGCTTAACCAACAAAACTCTAGGTACATTTAAGGAACAGGAACTTTTTTTAGCTGATTTACCGCTTATAACTTCTCACGGAACTTTTGTGGTTAATGGCGTAGAACGTGTCATTGTGCCCCAGCTGGCGCGCAGTTCTGGAGTTTTTTTTACCGAGCGCGAAATTCGTGCCCGCCGTTACGTTGGGGCCAGTATTATTCCGGCGCGCGGAGTTTGGATTGAAATTGATTATGACGTGGATGACATTATTTACGCGCGTATCGACAGGAAACGGAAATTTCCGATCACTCTTCTTTTGCGCGTTCTAGGTCTTTCTAGTAACCAGGCAATTCAGGAAGCGTTTTCTTCCGATCCTTTAGCCGGACCGATATTGCAAAACTGTTGGGAACATGATGTTTGTAAAACCCCAGGCGAAGCTTGTGTTGAAATTTACAAAAGATTGCGTGATGGTGATTTAGCCACGCCGGAAAATGCCCGCGAATTTATAAACGGGCTCTTTAGCCGTGAACGTTATGATTTTTCCCCGGCCGGCCGTTTTCGTTTTAATCAACGTTTTGGAAAAAGTATGGATGCGCAGGAACTTGAACGTCGGACACTCTCAACCGATGATTTAATAACCATAATCAGTAATATTATTCGTCTACAATCGACCGGTGGCGAGGTGGATGATATTGATCACTTAGGTTCGCGACGAGTGCGTTTTGTGGGCGAGCTTCTACAACAGCGCGTGCGTTTGAGTATGACCCAAATTAAGAGAAATATCCAAGACCGCATGTCCACGATTGACGTTTCAACAACTATGCCGGTTCAAGTTTTAAACCAACGTCCGTTACAAGCGCGCATTAGGGAATTTTTCACTCAAAACCAACTTTCTCAATTTATGGATCAAGAAAATATTTTGGCGGAGCTTGAACACTTGCGTCAGCTTTCGGCCATGGGTCCGGGCGGTTTAACGCGCGAGCGCGCTACTCTTGAGGTTCGTGATGTCCACACTTCGCACTATGGACGCATTTGTCCCATCCATACACCAGAAGGGCCGAACATTGGTTTAGTGTTACATATGGCAACCTACGCCAGAACTAACCAGTTTGGAATTATTGAAACCCCATACATTAAGGTAAAAAATGGACATATTACCGGAGAAATTGTTTTTTTAAATGCCTCTGATGAGGAACAATATACGATTGCACATGCCGGCACACCCTATGATAATTCTGGAAATATAATCTCAGAGCGCGTTGAAGCCAGAATAGGCACAGGACCCGGATTTGTGGAGCGTAGTAAAGTAGATTTTATTGATGTGGCCACAAACCAAGCTTTCTCGGTGGCTACTTCTATGATTCCTTTTTTAGAACATAATGACGCCAATCGCGCGCTTATGGGCTCTAATATGCAAAAGCAAGCCACGCCCTGTGTTTTACCTGAAGCGCCCTTGGTTGCGACTGGTACTGAAGCGCTAGCCGCGATTGATTCTGGGAGATTAATAGTGTCTCAAGAGAATGGCACGGTGTCTTGCGTTGACGCTCGACATATTATAGTAAAGGGTCATAGGGGTGATTCCACTTACAATTTAGTAAATTTTAATCGAACTAATAATTTTTCTTGCTTTCATCAACGGCCGATAATTTCTGTCGGAGATAAAGTTAAGAAGGGGGATGTTTTAGCTGATGCTTCTTCTTCAGTCGGCGGTCAAATTGCTTTAGGACAGAATATATTTATGGCTTTTATGTCTTGGAGCGGATCTAATTATGAAGACGCTATTATTCTTTCCGAACGGTTGGTTAAAA
>MFVN01000019.1 GCA_001786095.1 Candidatus Nomurabacteria bacterium RIFCSPLOWO2_02_FULL_42_17 | reverse complement strand
TCCACCAAGTTTGAGCTTTTGGTATGGTCGAGTATGTGTTCGCCCGGATTTCTGGTTTGTAAAATAACGCCTTCTTCCGAAAGCGCGCGCAGTTCCAGCAGGAGCCGCAAAATTTTTTCACCCACGCGAAAACTGGGAATAGAAAAAAGTGCGTCCAAAGATGTAACCGCGCTACGTGTTACTGGTTGGTTAAGGTAAAAGAAAGCCATCTCGGTGCCCAAAAGCACCGAGCCCGGAGTTTTGAAAAAATCTTGTATGAGTTCGCGGGCATGCCGGCCTCGGGTGGCATGCGCGCGGTCTAAAATAAAAAGCGGTAAATCGGGAAATTCGCGTTGAAGCTCGGCTTGCGCATATTCCAAACCGGCCCCCAAGGATTTTAAATTCCAGCCATTGCAATTTTTACATAAGGTATCGGCGGAATAAGTTTGCCGGCAACGGTTGCAGAAAAAAAAGCGCTCTTTATCTGATGGGGCGTAAAGTACCACCGGTGCCTGACATTGAGAGCAAAAAAGAATACTGGCGCAGTCGTGGCAGATAGTCAGCGGAGCCAATCCTTTTCGCAGGTTAAAAATAAACATATGTTCTTTACGCGCTATTGTGTGGCGCACGGCTTCTTTTAGTTCGCGCGATAACACGCTAAATCCGCGGTTTATCTCATCTTCTTTTTTCATATCCACTATTACTAGCGGGGTGTTGTGGCGGGTGCGAAAAGAAAGCGAAGATAATTCAGCAAATTCACCGCACTCAGCCCTGTGCAGAATTTCCGTCCGTAGAAAATTATCGGCTAAAATTAATCGCAGGTGGTTTTGGGCTGACAGAATTTCAGCCAAGACTCGAAAATCAATATACGGACGGTTGAACCGGCGATAAGCTGGCGAACTTTCATGTTCTAACACTATTACCGAGAGATCCGGGCGGGGCAAACATAAATACTGGGGGGTGCCCAAGATAAGCACCGGATGCGTGGAGGAAAGTATGCCACGCGTGTTTTGAATTATATCCTTATTAGACATTTCTCCATGTAATGTGAAAACATATTCTTCTATACCGCGCTGGAGATTTTTCGTAAAATGTTCAATTTCGTTTATGGATGGCAGGCATATAAAAAGTGATTGTTGGCGCGCGAAATATTCGCGCACGGCCGTGCGGTAGAATATTAAGCGGTCTTCCAAAGGCGCTTGAAAAATTAATTTTTCTTGTTTTAAATGTGAGGTTGAAAGTAGAGGGTTGGGAAATTTCGGAAGATCGAAAATTATTTTTTCGTAATTAGTCAGTAATGAGTCTGGTAAAAGCGCGTCCAAAGTTTCACCTAATCCGGCCGCAAAATAATCAGCCAAATGTCCCGCTGTTTGAAAAAAACTTGCGCTGAAAACGGACGGCCCTTTTACTTTCATAATGCGTCGCAATCCGTAAGACGCCTGTTTAATAGCGGATTTGGTGGCAATGACGTCTTCAATCGAGGTTACTAAAGCATCCGCGTTTTTTCTGCGTATAGGCACGGAAACAATAGAACCAACAGTCATCTCACGAGAGGAAAAATAAGAAAGCGCATCTTTTTTCACGCCTCGTTTAAAAGGAATAACTGTTACGACTTTCATTATTTTAAGAATAACATTTTAGGCGGCTAACTGCTCGGCGATTTTATACACATCGCCAGCGCCCATAGTAACCAAAATACCTTTTCCAGTTTTTTGCTTTGAGAAAAATTTAACCGCTAAATTTATGGTTTTAAGGTTGGTCGCATGGCACCCTAATTTAGCCAGAGTCTTAACTAATTCGTCTGTGCCTATTTTTCCGATTTTTTCCCGAGCCGAACCGTATACATCCAAAAGATAAATTTGATCGGCGCCTGTTAATGCTTTGGCAAAATCTTTGAGAAATTTGGCTGTGCGTGAAAAAGTGTGCGGTTGGAATATGGCCGTGATTTTACGGTTCGGATAAGCTTCGCGCAGGGCTTGCAGGGCGCAGGCGACCTTGGGCGGATTGTGCGCGTAATCGTCAATCAGAGTGTAGCCGTGACAGTGTCCCATTTTTTCCATTCGCCGGCGTATGCCGGCGAATTTTTTCAGCGCCCCGCCGACGGCGGGGCGCTTGATTCCCAAATACTCGGCAACTTGCGCGGCTAAATCTAAATTTTGTCTGTTGTGTTTGCCAAACAATTTGGATTCATAATGCGCCGGGCGCGAACGGTTTGTAAAAATCTTTCCACCCCGCTTAAGTTGTTTTTTAAATTTAGCGAAAGCTTTTTTGTAAGAAGTCGGAGTGGGGAAGTAATCCGGATGGTCATAATCAATTCCAGTCAAAACAATAATAAAAGGCCGGTAATTTAAAAATTGTTCGCGGTATTCGTCGGCTTCTAAAACAAAAGGTCCTTTTCCAACACAACTGTTTGATTTCCAATTAAGCAGTTCTCCGCCGATTAAAGCGGTGGGGTTCATGCCGGCTTGTTTTAAAATAAAAGCCAAAATGGCGGAAGTGGTGGTTTTGCCGTGCGTGCCAGCCACTGCTATGCCGAAACTTTGATTAAAAATTTTTCCAACCGCGCGAGCGTAAGGCAAGATAGTTATTTTTCTTTTGCGCAGTTCGGCGATTTCTGGATTATTTATTGTACGGCCTAAATAGGCGTTTGAAACTACCGCCCAACCGATTTTTTTCGGCAGGTTTTTAGCGGAGAAATTTTCAAAATATTTAATGCCGGCTTTTTTTAATATAGCATCGGTAAAAAACTTTTCGCGCGTATCCGAACCGCTTACCAAAAATCCGCGCGCTTTCAGTATCTGCGCCAAACCGGTCATACCGGCGCCCTTTATGCCCACCATATAAACCGTTTCTTTAAGCTTGATCATAAAACTTTTTTATTATATCATTTAATCGACTTATGGGAATTTTTATAAAAAAACTCGGGATTGATTTAGGCACCGCCAACACGCTGGTTTTTGTGCCGGGCAAGGGGATTGTTTTAAATGAACCCTCGGTGGTGGCTGTTTCCGAACAGGAAAATAAAATTTTAGCCGTGGGCGTTGAGGCCAAAGATATGATAGGCAAAACACCGGAAAGTATCATAGCTTATCGTCCCATGAAAGACGGAGTCATAGCCGATTATCGCGTGACTGAAGTTATGTTGCGTTATTTTATTAATAAAGCCCTAGGTTCCTTTAATCTTTTCAAACCTGATGTCATGATTTCCGTGCCGGCTGGAGTAACTTCCACTGAACGGCGCGCGGTGGTGGAAGCGGCCATACGCGCCGGCGCTAAAAATGCCTATGTGGTCAAAGAACCGATTTTGGCGGCTATCGGCGCGGGTATTCCTATTCATGAATCGCACGGACATATGGTTGTAGATATTGGCGGCGGTACCACGGACGTGGCGGTTATTTCTTTAGGCGGTATTGTAGCTTCCACTTCGGTTAAATGCGCCGGAAATAAAATTGATCAAGCTATCGCCGACTACATTAAAAAAACTTTTAATCTGGCCATCGGCGACCGCACGGCCGAGGAGGTAAAAATAAAAATCGGCGCGGCTGTGCCTTTGGAAGAAGAAATGCGTGTAACTATTAAGGGACGTGATTTTGTGCAAGGCTTACCGCGCTCGGCCCAAGTTTCAACCAATGAAGTTGTAAAAGCCGTTGATCAGGAACTGCGCGCCATCGTGCAGGCGATTAAAGATGTGCTTTCAGATACTCCGCCCGAACTTTCTTCGGACATTATTGACCAAGGCATTATTATGACCGGCGGATCGTCTCAATTGCGCAATTTTCCGGATCTTATTTATCGCAAAACCGGCGTGAAGGCTCAAGTGGCCGAGGAGCCGTTATATTGCGTGGTGCGCGGTACAGGTATTGCCCTGGATCATTTGGATGCCTACAAAAAAACCATCATTAGTAAAAAATAGCCCGCCAAAAGCTTCGCATTTAGGCGGGTTGTGGCACCATGCTTATTTTATTGAAAGTAGTCCGGAAATTGCTCTACCGGCACTTTTAAAAAAATTAGAGGCGGAGTTGAATCAGCCGACGCGCGGGCATCCGGATATTTTTTTACACCGTTCGACAGTTTTTTCTATTGAAGACAGCCGGCAGGTTAAAGCTGAAAGTAGTGGCCGTCCCATAGTCGGCGAGTCCAAGTTTATTATTTTAGCCGCTGAATTTTTCGCGTCTGAAGCCCAGCACGCGCTTTTGAAAACTCTGGAGGACGCTTCGCCAAACACGCATTATTTTTTAATTACGCCTCAAACTGAAAAACTTTTACCGACTCTGCGTTCGCGCTTGGAAAAAATAGAATTAAAGTCGGAGAAGTCAGACTTCAAGGGTAGTCCGAAGTCTGACTTCGGGGGTCAAAGCGTTGCGGGTGGGTTTCTGGCGCTTTCTCTGCCGGAACGTCTGGCTTTTGTCGGCAAGTTAATTGAACGGCATAAAGATGACGAAGATTCCGGATTGCTCAAAAAAGAAGCGTCAGAACTTTTAAACAGTTTAGAAATAATTTTACATAAAAATTTACACAATACATCACGCGACGCGCGTGATGTATGCGCGCGCGGCCTAGAAGAAATTATCCGCGCGCGTGACTATCTTTCCGACCGTGGCGCCATGACTAAAATGATTTTAGAAAACTTGGCGCTAACTTTGTGATATAATTAATTTTCATATGCCCTATAATTTTTCAAAATTAAAAGAGGAGTTAAAGAAGGTCGAGGAATGGCTGGGACGGGAATATGCCGGCCTGCATACGGGTCGGGCGATGCCGGCAATTTTGGACGGTGTGACGGTGGAATCTTATGGCCAGATGTTGCCAGTAAAAAATCTAGCTTCTGTTTCTGTGGAAGATCCAAAAACCTTGCGTGTTACGCCCTGGGACAAATCGCAAATTAAGGCTATAGAAAAAGCGATTACAGTCGCTAATTTGGGATTGTCGGTCACGGCCGACGAACAGGGCTTGCGGGTTATTTTTCCGCAACTCACCACCGAACGCCGGACTCAAATGGTTAAACTGGCCAAAGATAAACTTGAGGATGCGCGCATAAAAATTCGCGGAGCGCGCGAGGCGGTCTGGAATGAAGTTCAGAAAAACGAGCGTGAAGGCAAAATACCGGAGGATGAAAAATTCCGGGCCAAAGATGAATTACAGAAAATCGTGGATGGTGGCAACAAAAAACTAGAAGAAATTTTTAATAAAAAAGAACATGAAATAATGAACTAATGTCCATAATTGTTTTTCTTATCATTCTATCTGTGTTGGTTTTAGCCCATGAATTTGGGCATTTTTTAGTAGCTAAACGCGCTGGCGCGCGCGTAGATGAATTTGGTTTAGGCTTTCCACCACGTCTTTTTTCTTGGCGCCGTGGCGAAACGCTTTACTCAATAAATCTTTTGCTTTTTGGCGGATTCGTTAAAATTTTAGGCGAAAACCCTCACTTAGGAGTTGAGCTCCTAAGTGAAGACGAAAAAAGCAAAAGCTTGAATCTTAAACCGGCGCACATACAAGCCTCCGTGTTGGTGGCCGGAGTTTTTTTTAATTTGTTGCTAGCCTGGGTTCTTTTGTCTATAAGTCTTATGATCGGCCTGCCATACAATCCTGAAAAAAGTTTAGGGGCAGAATATATTCGCGACCCGGTTATAGTTATTGTTGAAATTCTTCCGGACACTCCAGCTGAAAAAGCGGGTTTAAGAACGGGTGACCACTTGCTTGGTTTTGAAAGCGTGAAAGAAGTGCAAAATTTTACCGCTGTTAATAAGGGGCAAGAGGTGAAAATTATTTACGAACGCGAGGGAGAAAAGTTTACGACCAATATTACGCCACCCCTTGGTGTTTCTCTAGATTTTTTGGGCGCCGCTCATTTACCAATACATTTAGCGATCTTGGAAGGAATTCGTTTTACGAGCATTAAGACCTGGGATATCATACGTTCTGTCGGCATGCTCATCGGCGGAATTTTTACGGGGGCTAGCAGTTTACAAATGCTCACCGGTCCGGTCGGCATTGTGGA
Source organism: Candidatus Nomurabacteria bacterium RIFCSPLOWO2_02_FULL_42_17 (assembly GCA_001786095.1). Taxonomy (GTDB): domain Bacteria; phylum Patescibacteriota; class Minisyncoccia; order Phycocordibacterales; family MFVN01; genus O2-02-FULL-42-17. The sequence continues at coordinate 7,997 of MFVN01000019.1, read as the reverse complement.
CGTGGTGGGGCAGGCGATGAATTTAGGCTTTTCTTACCTGCTTTTTTTCATGGCTTTCATTTCCATCAATTTGGCGGTTTTGAATCTTTTACCCATACCAGCGCTGGATGGCGGACGTCTACTTTTTCTGCTTATTGAAAAACTTAAAGGTTCACCCATGCGTCCGCGTGTAGCCAGTGTCGCTAATTTGATCGGTTTCGCCTTACTTATATTTCTCATGATTGCCGTTACCATAAATGATCTCATTAAGTTATTTTAAATATCCACAGGTCTATTAGGTTTGACTTTTAAAAGGGGGGATGATAGTATGTAAACGTCGCTTTTAGTATTGATAAATAAGCTTTCCGCCGGCTGGCGGATTAAAATAATATGTTAAAAACCCAGCTTAAATACAAACCCAAACAAGTAACTAAAAAAATTATGGCCAACTTACCTAAGCGCACCTCGGAAGTCATCGAGGGTCGTTTTGGTTTGTCGGGCGATTGGCGTCGAAAAACCCTTGAATCTATCGGTCAAAAATATGGCATTACGCGCGAGCGCGTGCGTCAGATAGAAGAGGCGGCTCTTGCTTCTATTCGCAAATCCGCAGAATACCAGAATGAACAAGACGCTTTTCAAGAATTACGCGAGCTTATAATATCCTTAGGTGGTGTTGTTCGCGAAGACGATTTTTTAAGTTCTTTATCTCCTGATTCCGAAACCCGCAACCACGTAAATTTTCATTTAATCTTAGGTGATGAATTTACACGCCATCACGAAGACGATGATTTCCATCCTCGCTGGAGTGTGGATTCTGATTTAACCGAGTGTGTGCATAATTCTTTAAAAAATCTTTACTCTACTCTTTCCGACGAAGAACTTCTTTCTGAAGATCAAATCACCAAACGTTTTATATCAAAATTAGAAGGCACAGCCGAAAAATACAAGAATGCCGAAATTACTCGGCGCTGGCTTAGGATTTCAAAATTAATCGGCCAAAATCCGCTGGGTGAGTGGGGAAAAACCGAATCTTCAAATATCAATGTGCGCAACATACGCGATTACGCTTTTTTGGCAATGCGCCACAAAGGCGAGCCTCTACATTTCCGGGATTTGGCCAAAAACATCTGTGATGTTTTTGGACGCGAGGTGCATACTGCCGCCTGCCATAACGAGCTAATCAAGGATCCACGCTTTGTATTAGTGGGGCGGGGAATTTACGCGCTTTCTTCTTGGGGATATCGTCCGGGCATAGTGCGTGAAATAATTGAGGAAATTATCAAAGAAAACGGCCCGCTTTCCCGCGAAAAAATAACCCAAAACGTGCTTAAAGAGCGCCAGGTCAAACCCAATACCATTATGGTCAATCTCCAGAATTCCAAGTATTTTAAGAGAAACAAGGACGGTTTATACGCTTTGGTTTAGGACTGTTATAGTTTCTTGTGTTACAATTAAAACGCATGTCTATTTCAGGCATAGCTGTTTTAATAAATATATTGTCTTTTTTATGGCATTACATAGTGCCGCTTTTGGCGGTGATTCTTTTGGTTCGGCTGGCATTTAAAATGTGGTATCACTATGTTAGTGAGGATTTCATTACCGGTTTAGATTGGGTGCTTTTAGAAATGAAAGTTCCGCGTGAAGTCAGTAAAACCCCGCTGGCTATGGAACTTTTTTTCACTAACGCCCTGTATCAAAAAGGATATAAGGGAATATGGGAAACATGGTGGCAGGGCGCGGTGCGTTTATGGTTTTCTTTGGAAATGGTTTCCATCGGGGGACAAGTTCATTTTTTCATACGTACACCCTCGCGCATAAAAAATCTGGTGGAGTCCCAGCTCTACGCGCAATTTCCGGGCGCTGAAATTGACGAGGTTAAAGATTATCCGCCGGAGATATTAAATCCCAAAACTGGTCCATGGAACGCGTGGGGCTGCGAATATACCCTGGAAAAAGAAGAATCTATTCCAATTCGAACCTATGTTGATTATGGTTTAGACAAAGCCGACGTTGAAGAGCAGTATAAAGTTGACCCACTAACGCCGACTATAGAATTTTTAGGTTCATTGGAGCCGGGCGAGCAGGTCTGGATACAAATATTGGTTCGAATTGCCGACCGTGAATATCACAAGCGTGGTGCTTGGTTCGGGCATATAGATTGGATTGAAAGGGCCTATGAGTTTATGGAAGAAATAATGAAACCCTACACGCGTTATCATGTTGGCTTAGCTAAGGGTCATGAAGGCGAGATAGCGCAAGAGGTCCGCCTACCCGACCACTTGCGCGACAACATTGAATCCATAAAGCGCAAAATAAGCAAGCCGGGTTTTGATTGCGGTATACGCACGGTTTATATTGCCAAGAAAAATGTTTTTACAAAAACCCGCTATCGCGATATGCGTCTGATTTTCCGCCAATTTTCCAATCCGGACAATAATAGTTTTAAGCGTATTTCTTCCACGCAATTTGACTATCCGTGGGCCGACCCTTTGGGTGTTTCCGATAAAGTTATTCGCGCGCGCATAGTGGAACGCTATCGTATGCGTATGATGTTTTATCCCAAATTGCGCTATTCTTTCAAATATCCTTTTCCTATTAATTTCTTTTTTCCGTCGCACGAACCGCATCCTTTCATAATGAACTCCGAAGAATTAGCCACAATTTTTCATTTTCCGGGCCGCGTATCCGAAACGCCGACTTTTGAGCGTATTGAGTCGCGCACTTCCAAACCGCCCTTTAATTTACCGACCTGATGATTTTTAGAGAATACGAACAAGACGGTAAAAAGGGAAGAGCCTGGAAGTTAGCGCTTTTTTTAGCCATAGTTTTTTTTACAACCCTGATTTATCATTTATTTTTAAGTCCGCCGTCTGATTTTCCTATTGACTCCACGGCCGTAATCAAAAACGGCGAATCATCCGTTCAAATTGCCACCCGTTTCAAAGAATTAAAAATTATCCGTTCTTCGGCTACTTTCCAATTTTTTGTGATTTTTTTGCGTGATGACCGGCGTATTGTGGCCGGCGATTATTATTTTGTTCAACCTCTGCCTGTTTGGAATGTCGCGAAGCGTGTTGTTTCCGGAAAATTTTTTACCGATCCCGCGCGAGTAACCTTGCCGGAAGGCCTAACCACAGAACAGATGGTTGAAATTTTTTCGGAAAAACTGCGCGATTTTGACAGAGATAAATTTTTAGAATTAGTTTTGTCCGAAGAAGGACGGCTTTTCCCGGATACTTATTTTTTCTGGCCCAGCGCGCCGGTAACCGAGGTTTTTGAAACACTTCAGAAAAATTACAACGCGCGGGTGGAACCATTGCGCGCGGAGATAACAGCTTCCGGTCGCACGGAAAATGATATTTTGATTATGGCCTCAATAATAGAACGTGAAGCCGGCAGTGTTGAAGAAATGCCGATTATCGCCGGCATATTGTGGAAACGTTTGGAAAAGAAAATGCCTCTGCAAGCCGACGCGGCACCGGTGACCTATGAACGGTTGGGTTTACCCGAGGCGCCGATTAATAATCCCGGAATTGTTACCATTCAAGCGGCCCTACGGCCGGAAGAGTCGCCTTATTTTTATTATTTACATGATAAGGACGGCAATATTCATTATGCCAAAACCTTAGTCAAACACGGCGCTAACAAGCGAAAATATTTAAAATGAGAAAACACAATCTGGCTTTTATAGATGTTGAAACTACCGGACTTAATGTGACGAAGCATGAAATTATTGAACTGGGTTGCGTGTTAGCCAAACCAAGCTTGGAAATAATTGAAGAATTTGAGTTAAAAATTAAACCCGAGCACATTGAAAACGCTGAACCGGTTGCGCTTAAAATAAACGGCTATGATTCGGCTGATTGGGTTTTTGCTTATACTTTGTCCGAAGCCATGAAAATTTTCTCCCAAAAAGTCCAAAACACAATTATGGTTGGACACAATTTGTCTTTTGATTACGGTTTTCTGGAACACGCTTTAATAAAATGCGGTATTGCCAACACTATGCATTATCATAAATTAGACACCATTTCCATCGCTTGGGCAAAACTGCATCGCCAGCCCGACTTGGATCGTTTTTCTTTACGCGAGCTTTGTTCGCGTTTCAATATAGAAAACAAGAAAGCCCACAGCGCGCTGTCCGACGCCCGCGCCACCTACGAGCTTTACAAAAAGATGATGGTGATTTAGTTGCCTAGTAACTACTCAGCGGTTAAACCGCTGAGTTTTTTGTTTGACTTTTAATATCTTTTGTTTTAGTCTTAATCTGAAACTGATTTTTAACATTCAAACTAAATAATTATGAAAACAAAAAAACCTCAAATACAAGACAGATTTGATTGTATTTCACCGGCTGATTACCGGTATTGGGATGAGGAAGTGGCGTGCTATCTTTCTGAAAACGGGTTTACCCGTTACAAGCTCCTCGTGGAGCTTGCGCTCGTAAGAATTTTGCACCGTTATAAATTTTGTTCCCAAAAAGTCGTTAAAGAAGTTAGAAGGGTTTGTAGTCAAATAACGACCGACGAAGTGTACGAGGAAGAGGACAGAATTGGACACGACATCCGCGCGCTTGTGAATTGCATACGCGCCAAAGTCAGTGAAAGCGCCAAACCGTACATTCATATGACAGCAACCTCGTTTGATATTAGCGACACAGCAAATGTCGCTCGCTATAAAGATGTTGTTGAGCAAGTGCTTGTTCCGGCACTTTTAGGGCTGGAAAAAGTGCTTATCAACATCACGCTCCGCGAAGCGAAAACGGTGCAAATCGGCAGAACGCACGGCCAGCACGCCGTGCCGATTACATTCGGTTTCGCGCTTGCCGAATATGTCAGTCGTCTTGGGGGTTCTATTGAAGTGTTGAAGTCGCTTGCCTCGGAACTTCCCGGAAAGTTTTCGGGAGCAGTTGGGGCGTACAATGCTTCGTCGCTGTTCTTTGAAGACCCCGAAGGTTTCGAGGCGGAAGTACTCGCCGAGTTGGGGCTTACTCCAGCGGAGCATTCAACGCAAATCGTGCCACCGGAGGCATTGACGCGCCTTTTCTGCGAAATCACGATCGCGGCGGGCGTTCTCGCTAACCTGTCCGACGATATGCGGAATCTCCAACGGACGGAAATCGGAGAAGTAGGTGAAGAGTTTGAAGCGGCGCAAGTCGGTTCCTCGACCATGCCGCAGAAACGCAATCCCATCAACTTCGAGAACGCCAAGAGCTGTTGGAAAATTGTTATGCCGCGAATCATGACGGTGTTCATGGACCAGATCAGTGAACATCAACGCGACCTTACTAATTCCGCGTCCGCGCGGACTTATGGCGAGATTATCGCTTATGTGGTTTCGACCGTGAAGCGGCTGGCACGCACGATGAATAAGCTCACTGTTGACCATGTCAACTTGGAGCGCAACCTCGCCATGCAAAAGGGTTTGGTAGTTGCCGAGCCACTCTACATCATTCTCGCCGCGCAGGGACACCCTGACGCGCACGAGAAGGTGCGGATACTCACACTTCAAGCTCAACGCGAGAAGCGACCGCTTGAAGAAGTGGTCATGAACGACACGGAGCTGAAGGGTTATCTCGAAAAGATGACACCGCATCAACAGCAGATTCTCTCGAATCCATCTCTCTACACTGGCATCGCCGCCAAGAAAGCGAAGGCGGTCGCGAAGCAATGGAAGCAAAAACTTGAACTCTAATCCAACCAAAGGGCATTGTCGTGCATTCGACAATGCCCATTTCATTTGCTTTTTTTACCTTTTGTTGTAGTGTGTTTACAGAACTAGATTTAGTTTTGTTTGACGAAAATTCAAACTCATTCATTAAAAAAAGAAAATTATGATAAGCGAAAAAATTCTTCGTGAGGGTTTAGTCAACACAATTGAAAACACCCACTTACCGATTGGCGAATTAAGTCGCGGTAAGGTTCGGGATTGTTATGAAAAGGGCGATAACCTTGTATTGGTGGCAACTGACCGATTAAGCGCTTTTGATGTGGTGCTTACAACCATTCCGTTTAAGGGGCAAGTTTTAAACAAACTTTCAGATTATTGGTTCAAAAAAACCAAACATATAATTAATAATCACGTATTGTCTGTGCCAGACCCAAACGCCATGGTTGTGGTAAAGTGCGAGCCCCTTCCAATTGAAATGGTAGTGCGTGCTTATTTGACTGGCGTAACATCAACATCTATTTGGACTGCTTACGAACGCGGTGAACGAATTTTTTGTGGGCATCATTTGCCAGACGGAATGAAAAAGCACCAACGTCTTGAAAATCCGATTCTTACCCCCTCTACAAAAGCAGAAAAAGGTCAACACGACCGATCCTTGTCGAAAGAGGAAATAATTTCTTCCGGCTTGGTTTCGGTAGAGGATTTTGAACTGATGGAAAATGTCGCCACACATTTATTTGTTTATGGTTTGAGTTTGTCTCGTACTCGGGGACTGATTCTCGTGGATACTAAGTATGAATTCGGAAAAACACCCGAAGGAAAAATTGTCCTAATTGATGAAGTTCATACTCCGGATTCGTCTCGTTATTGGTATGAAAACACATATCAGGGGGCGTTTGAGCGGGGCGAAGATCCAAAATCTTTCGACAAAGAATATGTACGTCGTTGGTTAAAGGAGGAGCTAGGATATGTAGGGGAGGGGACAATTCCGAAAATTCCCGACCATGTGCGTATTGAAGCCGCCCGCCGGTATATTGAAGCTTGTGAGTGTATTACAGGTGAACAATTTTTGCCGGATCTTGAAGAGCCCTTAAAGCGTTTTGAGCGAAATCTTTTTTAAATTATGTTTTTTAGATTAGGCGTTGCCGTGAAAACGGCAACGCATTTTTATTTGCTTTTTATTACCTTTTGTTGTAGTGTGTTTACAGAACTAGATTTAGTTTTGTTTGATGAAAATTCAAACCCACTCATTAAAAAAAGAATACAATATGAAAACAGCACTTATTTCCGTGTATAACAAAACAGGCATTGAGGAATTTGCTCAAGGTCTTCTAAAAAGGGGCTTTGGTAAACTTATCTCTTCAGGTGGCACTGCCGCCACACTTAAGAAAGCCGGAATTCCCGTTACTGATGTTGCTGACATTTCTGGACTTTCGCCGATTTTGGGACATAGAGTGGTTACACTCGTACCTCAAATTCATGGAGGGCTTTTGGCTACCGAAGAGCAGAGAGCCGAACTCGAGGAGTTGGGATATCCTTGGATTGACCTTGCTTGTGTTGATTTTTATCCGTTGATTGAAGAAATACGACGACCCGGAGCAACCCGTGAATCTGTTATTGAGAAAACAGATATTGGCGGACCCACCATGGTTCGCTCGGCAATTAAGGGTCGGCGTATAGTCATTGTTGAATCAACCGACAGAAGCCGAGTACTCGAATGGTTGGATGCTGGTGAACCAGATTCCGATGAGTTCAAAAATAATCTGGCCGCTAAAGCAGAGGGAATCGTAGCTGACTATTGTTTCGCATCCGCCCGCTTTCATTCAGGCGGTAAGATTGACGGCACAATTGGTTATGAAGTTGCGCCCTGTAAGTACGGAGAAAATGCTTGGCAAACTCCGGCAGGTCTTTTTGCTCGATACGGAGCAGATGATCCGCTAGCTCTTCAAAATTTTAAGTTGGTTGCGGGTGATGCACTTAGTTACAACAATTGGTGTGATATTGACCGTATGCTACAAACGATTACTCACATTGCTGCGGGTTTTGAGCAAAATTTAAATTTACGGCCATTTATTGCTCTAGCGGTAAAACACGGCAATCCTTGCGGTGCGGCTGTCAGTTTTTTTCCTTACTTGCCTTCCGTGGCGACACAGAAAGCAATTGAGGGAGACACTTTAGCCATCTTTGGCGGTTCTGTAATGACTACATTTGAAATTGGTGACGATCAAGCCAAAGAACTGATTCATCATAAGATGCCCGAAGGACAAAAGCGCATATTAGATGTTGTTGTTGCACCGTCTTTTACTGCAGAAGCGATTGAAATACTTTCCAGAAAGCATGGAAAGTGT
>MFVN01000018.1:8883-10507 GCA_001786095.1 Candidatus Nomurabacteria bacterium RIFCSPLOWO2_02_FULL_42_17 | reverse complement strand
CTGAAGATTTCCGCCCAGAGTAATATTATTGGATCCATTCATGCCGAGCGTTCCGTAAGAAATAGTTAGATTATTATCAACATCTAAGACTGAACCTAAATTCCAGGTAGCCGAACCTGATGTTTGGCCAAAAATTAAAGCGTAAAAAGTGTGCGTGCCAGCGCCGGTGTTATCTATGGTTTCCGTCCCGCTTGTCGCCATAAAGGTTACTGTGGAAGTACTAGCGGTAAAAACAGAATTATTGTCCCACGAACCGGCAATGGTGAAAGCGCTGGCGCCGGAGGCGGCCAAAGTGCCGTTGATGGCCACATCGTCCGCCACCAATTGTTCCGAGCCGGTATTGTTTATAGTCAGAGTATCGCCCGATAAAATGTCAATTATGTCGCTGGCGTAAGCGCTGTCGTCGTCAACCGCCAGCTTGCCGGAAGTGCCGCCGGAATCGCCGTCGTGCATTATGTCTTCGTCTTGGTCATTGTCATACTGGTTCATATTTGTAACGGTCAGCGAAGTGTTTTGATTGCTACCGACGGAAAGAGTGCCGGCCGTGAGTTGCATACCGCTGACATTGCCGGAACTCCATTTGGTCACGCCGGTTGATTCCGCCGAATCAGCCACACCGTCCAACCACACAGTGATAATGCCGTTGGCGCTGGGCTCTTCAACCGAGCTGATTGTCCAAGCGCAAGGACAAGGACCGGCGGCGGTCGTGGCCGTTTGCGATTTGAGCGTGCTGTTCACGGCAAGATTGACTGTGGTTGAGGCCTGATCGGAACTACCGGCGATAGAAATGGTCGCCACTTTTATTTCGGCGGCCACCCCGCCCCAATTACCGGTACTTGATGTAGCTGACGGACTTGTATCATTTGAATTTACCCATTCTGATTCAACCGTTTGCGCTGGTGAATTATGTCCGGTATTGCCAAGTTCGGCCCAGAGTCCGCCCGCTTCCGGACTGATATTAGTGTTGTTCAAATCTATACCCCAACCAGCCACTGTACCGTTGCCAGCCGAGGCAAAAGTGTTAAGAGTGACGGAAAGCGCAGTACCCGAACCGGTGTTTATCTGGCTTTGAACAATGGCGCCAGAACCACTAGTGCCGGTTAAATCAGTACTAGTACACTTTATTATGCTCCAAGCTCCTCCCGTTTGCGCATCAGCAAAACCGCTAATTGAAACCGTGCCGGCTGGCGGATCAGAAGCTGTATTCATTGCTCTAAACATGCTGATCTGGCGCAAGTTCGAGGCGAAAAGAGTACCGTTTACATTAACCCAAGTTAGACCATTGCCGGTAATATTTGTTGGTATATCGGCTGAACCTGTATCAGAAGTCACTATTATAGCTAGAATAAGTTCATTCTGCGCCGGATCAATGCTGGCGGTTGTGTAATCACTGTTGCCGGTATTAAAACTGGTTGTTAAATTAGAACAGGAAATCTGGTCCGAGGCGATTTGCCAGCGCCGGGCTTCGCGAAAAATTTCCGCGCTATTTTCATTAAAAACAACCGGACCCAGCAGAAAAAACTCCGGCGAAATAAGTGGGCCTTGATATTCGTAAGCTAAAACGATTTCATCGTTCGCTTGAAGTTTTTTCTCCCAGATTATTTTTTCTGATAAACCATGAACT
>MFVN01000018.1:0-8814 GCA_001786095.1 Candidatus Nomurabacteria bacterium RIFCSPLOWO2_02_FULL_42_17 | reverse complement strand
AAATCCTGACTAGCTTTTATTTTGAAAGTCATCACATAACGCGCTTTAAATGGATTGATACGAGTAGCTCCAATTCGTTCAATTTCAAAAGGAACAGAATCTCTTACTTCAAAACTATCTGCAATTTCATAATTATTTTTTAAATTAGTGAGTTTAAGCGCGTAAGTTCCCGTTCCGCCCAAAGTGTAATGAGAAAAATAATCCGGATTATCGGTTACGTTGTCGGGTCCGCAAGTGGACGATTTTATGATTGTGCCGAGCGCGCCGGAAAGTTCCATCACTATCCCCGACGGTTCTTTGATTTCCAATTTTAAATCCGCGTCGCAAACCGTGTGTCCGGAATCATCCAAAACAGCCATCTGCAGGTAGGCGCTTTCGTTCGGCAGACCTGTCTGCGCAGGCAGGAAAATAGACTTATTAGTGTTGATTGCCAGCACGCCCCATAAAAAACTTTGGGTGGAGCTGTACAATTTGCCGTCAATCAAAAGATCAACTTTAATTTCATAGCGTCCCGGCCGGAACATCGCCGGCGGCGCCGGCGCGACTAGGCGAATTTTACCATCTATTTCCTGTACAGAAATATCGGACGCCATTCTCTCGCCGTTATTGTTAAAAATCTCTGCTTTAAGAACTTTTACTTTTGGGCTTTTAGCTAAAGCTTTTTTAAAAAGAAAATTTATTATTGGATTTGGTTCAGATTCTGGAATTGGTTCAACTATGGATTCTGGTTCTGGAACAACTTCGGGTTCTGATTCAGGTATTGATTCATGAAGTTCTTCTGAATCAACTTCAGTATTTATTTCAAACTCCCAAGATTCTCCGGCCCGAAAAGATTTTGGTGGAGTTAAAAATATTTTATCTGAATCCAATTCTATTCTTTCCGCCTTTTCTATTTCTTCCGGTGTGAGTTCAATTTCCGGTTCATCTCCTTTCTCATAACTCACTTCCAACCACATCGCGTCCAGATAAACAGCCGGCACAACATCTATGGAAAGTACTGACCGTAAGCTTATTTGCAATCGTGAAATTTGATCCCAACTGCCAATTTTTTCTGGCGCAATTTCAATTTCCATATTTTTCCAATTAGAACGACCGACGCTCCCGATGGTTTCCCAATTAGCCCCATCCAAACTCATAAGTACTTCCAGAAATTCCCCGCTCGCAACGCTTTGTGCTTCCCCGACGTCCAACGTCGGGGAAGGTAAAACTTCCTCCACCTGTTCTGTTATATTCTCAATGACTTGTTCAATGACTTCTGGCACAGATACTGGAACTTCTTCAGTTATAACTTCTACTTCTGGTGGTATTTCTTGAACTGGTAATTCTTCCGGTAGATTCGGTTCAGAAACTGGTTCAACCCCGACGTTCTCCGAAGTTGGGGTCCCGACGGCTTCGCCCGTCGGGAGTTCAGGAGATGGTTCAGGTTCTTGTGCAAAGGCCTGATGGAAAATTTCAAAAAAAGCCGAGGGTTCTTTCTCTAACTCCAACCCCTCCTGACCTCCCCTTATCAGGGGAGGTGGAATCAAATCCCCCTGATAAGGGGGAACTAGGGGGTTATCCGGCAAAGTATCAATGGTTGGCTCGACAACTTCTGGATTAAGCCCTTCTTCTAAAATTGTATCAATGGTCGGCTCTGCCAATCCGCCATTGGGCGGATTTAGGCCTTCTTCCAAAACAGTTTCTTTCATTTCCCATGAAAACTTAAGGACAAATTTTTGTGGTAACGCATCCGCTGGCACTTCCCCGCGAAAATCCCCGCAAAAAAGATCGGCAGCGCGATTTTCTAGCACTGCCGAATTCTGGCGGTTAAATTCCATTTGTTTACGACGAGTCAATTCTTCCTCGGCTAAACCACGCTCATATTCCTCGCGATCATAAGTTAAAACACCCAGCGCCGCCGAAACAGCCTCTTCGGATGAAAATGTAGAAACAACATTAGGTATTCCTTGCGCGCCCTGCGGATTTTCCCATTCACCTAAACAACGTTCGGGATAAAAGCGCGCCACGGAGGCGCGCGTGAAAAGCGTACTGGTAAAAATCAAAATAACAACCAAACCGAAAATTCCCCAGCCAAAAGCGCGTTCATGGCGCATGAAAAAGGCGCGTACGCGGTCAGGATTAATATCGAAATGCCAGACCCGGTCGCCTAACTTTAGTACATTCTTTATGCGTTCCAGATGTTCCCGCATATTGTAATTGTAACATAAAAACATCTTGTGAAAAATTAAAATGTTGACAAAATGATTATTCTCCTATATAATTGGAGTGTTGAAAAAGGTATTGGGAAAATTGACGATATGCGCTAGAATTAATGCACATTATCAATAAGGTCGATCACCTAGTACTTTCTCCGCTCGAACGGAGATAAAAATAAAAACTTATGGATGAAAATAAATTAAAAGAGCTGGCTGAAAAAATAAAAAATAAAACCGCTACTGACGATGAAAAAATTGAATTTTTTAGAATGTTCAATGGGTTGTTAAGAAGTATGAAAGATGATTTGGTTAAAATTCAAAAAGAAGATTAAGGTCGTTTAAATTATAAATATTAAAAATACAAACAATATGAAGGAAAAAGAAGGTGGAGTAGTAACTGGTTTTCCGGGAGAAGTGATAGAAGAAATTGGTATTATGGAAAATCCAGAAAAAGTAAAAGAAATAAAAAAATTCTTACTTGAAACAAAAACTTTAGCTGGAGAAATAAAAGATATGGAATTAACTCCTGAAAATATACAGAAAATTTCAGGCAAAATAAAAATACTAGGAAGTACGTTAATTGTTCTTGGTATGGGATGGGCTGGTACTGCTGTATATAAAATAAATGCCCTTTTTGAAAATAGTCAATGGATAAGTAACTTTCCCAGCGAAAAGATGGCTTTTTTGGCTCTCGGAGCATTGTTTGTTTCCGCTCTTAGTGGAGTTATCTTGGCTATTACCGGAGCAATAAAATTTTTACCCGAGCCACCTGCCACCGCAAAATAAATAAACTACTAACAATCTCAAAACGCCCCGACTTAAGTCGGGGCGTTTTGATTAAAAAAGGAAAGCAAATAGACACGCTTTTATTATACCATAATTTATGCAAGAAGGAGGCAAGGCCTCCTTCTAACTTTTTCCATGGCATTTTTTGTATTTTTTGCCGGAACCGCACGGGCAGGGATCATTGCGCCCTGTTTTGGTTTCTGGGATGGTCGGACGGCTCGTTTCGTGCACATGCGCGCCTTCGTGTTTTTCCGCCCCTCCGCCAACCGGCGGAGGGGCGGTTTTGAGCGATTTCAAAAACTCTTTAACTTGCGCGCGAAAATTTTCTTCCATTTCACGAAAGAGACGCAGGCCTTCTTTTTTATATTCCACCAACGGATCACGCTGGCCATAGGCGCGCAAACCAACCGAGTTACGCAGATATTCCATCGTTTCCAAATGTTCCATCCATAAAACATCTGTAACATAAAGAACTATGCGACACAGGGCAGTTAGTGCAACTTCTTCCCCTAATGCTGTTTTTTTCTCGGAAAGAATCTGGGCAAATTCGCCGTTTTCATCGTCAATTTTATTGGCGAATTCCGCCATGTCCTCCGTTTTTGAACCAATCATAGCCCGCCGACGTTCGTAAATAATTTTTCTTTGGTGGTTAAGTACGTCATCATATTCCAAGGTATGTTTGCGCGCGTCAAAGTTATAACCCTCAATTCGCTCCTGCGCGCTTTCCAGCATTTTGGTAATCATTTTGTTTTCAATCGGCGTATCCTCGGATACCCCCAATCGGCCCATTATTTTTTTCACGCCTTCTCCGCCGAAAACACGCATAAGATCATCTTCTAACGACACGAAAAATTGCGTCGCTCCCGGATCGCCCTGCCGGCCGGAACGGCCACGCAATTGGTTGTCTATGCGCCGCGCTTCGTGGCGTTCGGTACCAATAACGAAAAGTCCTCCAAGTTTTTTCACTTCCTCATACTCTGCCGTCGGCGTAGATGCGCCAGCCCCGAGCGAAGTCGAGGGGCCACCTAATTTAATATCTACACCGCGCCCGGCCATATTAGTGGCAATGGTCACAGAACCACGTCGCCCAGCTTGAGCGATAATTTCACCTTCCCGTTCGTGATTCTTGGCATTGAGAATTTCGTGCGGTACGCCTTCCCGGGTTAAATATTTGGCAAGTAGTTCGTTCTTTTCTATGGAAACCGTGCCGAGAAGAACCGGTTGACCGCGGGTGTGTAGTTCTTTAACCGTGCGCGCTACGGCCGTAAATTTTCCGGTTTCGGTTTGAAAAATTAAATCATTCTTATCGGCGCGGACCATAAGGCAATTAGTCGGAATTTCAATGACTTGAAGACCGTAGACTTTATCAAATTCTTCAGCAGAAGTTTTTGCCGTACCGGTCATGCCGGAAAGTTTTTCATACATGCGAAAATAATTTTGGTAAGTGATGGAAGCCGCGGCACGCGTTTCACGTTCTATTTTTACGCCTTCTTTGGCTTCAATGGCTTGATGGAGTCCTTCGCTCCAGCGCCGGCCGGGCATCATTCGGCCGGTAAACGGGTCCACAATAATTACCTGATCGTCCTTAATCACATAGTCGCGATCGCGCAAATAAAGGGCCTTGGCGCGCACGGCTGTTTCTAAATGATGCACGTATTTTATTCCTTTTTCCGTATAAATATTTTCTAAACCAAGCGCTTTTTCGGCTTTTTCAATTCCATTATCAGTCAAAGTAACAGCGCGACGTTTTTCGTCTATCTCAAAATCATCTTTTACATGCAAACCTTCAGCGATGCGGGCAAAAACTTTATAAAAATCTTCTGACTCTTCAGCTTGCGTGGAAATAATAAGTGGCGTACGCGCCTCATCAATTAAAATAGAATCCACTTCGTCAACAATAGCGAAGTAGTGACCGCGTTGAGAAAGATCATTCGTTGAATGCACTAAATTATCGCGTAAATAATCAAAACCAAACTCACTGCCCATGCCGTAAGTAATATCGGCTCCATATGCTTCGCGCCGAGAGCAAGGCCGTAAAAAATCGTAAAGAACTTTATAAGCGCCAACTTGATCGCGAGTAGAATCTTTTTCAATATGGTCGAGATCGTAAAAATACGAAGTGTTACCGCTACACACCACGCCCACCGAAAGTCCGAGGTAAGTATAAATCTGTCCCATCCAGACCGCGTCGCGCCGCGCCAGATAATCGTTCACCGTAACAACATGTACACCCTTCCCAACCAGCGCGTTCAAATAAGTAGGCAAAGTCGCCACTAAAGTTTTCCCCTCGCCGGTTTTCATCTCGGCAATTTTGCCTTCATGTAAAGCCAACGCACCCATGATTTGCACGTCGAATGGCCGTTGATTAAGTGTGCGCTTGGCGGCCTCGCGCGCCAGCGCGAAGACCTCAGGTAAAATGTCCTCTAATGTTTCCCCATCCGCTAAACGTTTTTTAAACTTTTCAGTTTTTTTTGGAAAATCTTCAGGAGTCAACGATAAAAAAGCGCTCTCCAGAGCGCCTGTTTTCTCAACTATAGGCCGCGTCTTTTTTAGGAAACGCGAGCTGTCATCGCCAAAAATTGATTTGAGCATTTTTAAAACTATTCCCTGCATTTGAGGCAGGCGGATGCGAACTCCAACAAATGCCTATTGTGAGTGCAGCCGCCCGCCACAGATAAAGGCAAGATATATAAAGTATAAGGTAGAAAAGGGAAAGTGGAAAGGGGAGAAATCTTAAACATAAAATCCCCGCTGAACGGGGACCTTATGTAGGCATTTGTTGTTTTAATAAGTAAGTCCACAAGGACCTACACTCACACTGGCCATATTAGCAAATCCTATTCCAAAAGTCAACTGTGTGTGGAAAAAACCTTAACCCCCTTAATCCCCCTTATCAGGGGGACTTGATTTCACCTCCCCTGATAAGGGGAGGTCGGGAGGGGTTTAAATGAAAAAGCCCCGCTTGAGCGGAACTTTTTCATTTTGTGGTTTTGCGCTCGTAAGCCGAATTCTGTTTAAGCAGATATTTATCTGGGCCCTAGATTACTCTCAGGCTCAAGCCCTCCTCCGTTAAAAACTTCGGACGGGCTATGCGGCACTTCCGCCAAAGGGGCGGATACAGCCTTGCACCCACGTAAGGATTTAGCCGTTTCAACAAAACTTTCAGTTTTGTTGTCCTTCCGTGGCTCTAATGAGCGAAGGAGGACAGGTCAAAACTTTATAGCTTTACTCGCCCCACTTCGCCTTTCGGCTCCGCGGGGCGGATTTTTCTTTTCAGAAAAATCCGTCTCTGTTCGCACCTCTATCCTTGCGGACGACGGGCGTTACCCGCTACGCGTCCCAACTAAATGGGTAAGTGTTCGGACTTTCCTCCCGCCCAAACTTTCTTGCGAAAGAATGTTGGCGGGCATCTACCCGGCACAAAACCATTGCTATTATACATTATTTCTTTCTAGTTGACAAGATTTAACTGATATGCTACAATACCCTTGTTATTAAAATAGCGAACAAAAAATATGAAAAAAACCTTTATTTATAAGAATATTTTGCTGACTGGAGCCATCTTTATGGGGCTTCTGGCTTTTGTTTCTTTGGCTCAAGCGGTCGCGCCCATAATCAACACTTTGGACGCTACCCCAGTTGGGCCAACCTACGCCGTTTTGAACGGAAGCTATGACGCGAACGGCAAAAGCACTTCTGTTTGGTTTCAGTGGGGCACCGATTCAAGTTCGTTTGGTTCTAATACGTCTTCTTTAAACATTGGAGTAGGTAGTTCAAATTACAATAAATTCATCTCGGGTCTTAAACCCAGCACGACTTATTATTTTCGCCTTGTCGGCAACAACGGCGATGGAACTATTTACGGTTCAACTTTAAATTTTACGACTCAATCTAGTACCGGAGGTGTCACTCAACAAAACAATAATACCGGAACGCCGACGGTCACGACCAGTTCCGCTTCTGGTATAAATAATTCTTCGGCTGTTCTTAACGGATACATTAATCCTAACGGTAACACTATGACTCGTTGGTTTGATTGGGGAACGAGTTCCGGCTCTTTAACCAACAGCACGTCTTCCGGTAGCCAAGGTTCCAGCACCGGTAATTTCAGTGATACTATTTCCAATCTCTCTGCTAACACGACTTATTATTTCCGCGCCGTTGGACGCACTAGCGGAGGACAAACTTACTACGGCAGCACTTCCAGTTTCCAGACCGCCAATACAAACACTTCCAGTTTAGTGCCGGCGGCTGTAACCAAACTGGCGAGTTCAATTACCGAAACCAGCGCCGTAATGAACGGCACAGCATATACAAAAAGCGTAGCCACCAATGGCTACTTCAAATACGGCACGACTTCCGCGCTCAATCAGACAACCTCAATAAAATCTTTGGGTTCAGCTTCCACAGTTGATTTTTCTGAAACTCTGACTGGTTTGGAAAAAGGCGCTATTTATTATTTTCAGGCAGTGGCCCAAAACGCCCACGGCACCAGTTTGGGAGAAGTAAAGATTCTTCGGACTGCCGGCGGCGGGGTGACTGACGATGCCGACACTGGTACTGCCGTAAAATCAAAAACAGCCATAAATAAAGTCGCCGGCAATTCTATGATTATGTTAAAAATAGAATCCGACAAAGAAGAAGTTAGGACCGGCGAAAATGTCGCTTATACCGTCACTTATAAAAATATAACTTCGCGCAATCTGGAAAATTCCATTTTGCAGGTGCTTTTGCCACGAGGAATAGAATTTGGCGGAGCAACCGAGGGTGATTTTTCTCAATCCGAAAATGCTTTAACGGTTGATTTGGATACCTTAAGCATGGCTGAAGGAGGCGAGGTTAAATTAAAAGGCGTAATCGGACGAATTGAAAAAAATCAAGATATGCTCGTCGTCACCGCGCGCTTGGTCTATACTCATCCCGATTCGCGCGCGCAAGAAGACGCTATTGCTTATTACACGCACGATATCAACCGCTTAAGTTCACAGGGCGCGGCGGCGGCGGCGGGCGGATATAATAAATTTATGCCGGACACGCTTTTGGAATGGTTAATTTTAATTCTGGTTATAGTAGGATTAATTTACTTCGCTCGCAAGATGTATCCTCCAAAAAACAAAAACGAATTAAAATTGAAGACCGTCGATCCTCACTTTGTCGCCTAATTTTAGACGATGACTCGCGAAAAAGCCCGCTTGTACTTCCAGTACATAGCGGGCTTTTTCTGTTGGTAAAAAAACATCAGGGTAAGATTCCGGCGTGGCATTTTCTTTAATGTCTACTATTTTAAAATTTTCAGAAATCCAGATTATATCAATCGGAAATTTCATATCTTTCATCCAAAACATATGTTCAGAGAGTTCTTTGAAAACAAAAAGCATACCGTGCCCATCCAGTAAACTTTCCCGCCCGGATAATCCCAATGTTTGCTCATCTTGAGTATCGGCAATTTCAACTTTAACAGTCGTGCCACCTAATCGCACGCGCGGTAAATTTTCTTTATCTATATTTACATTTACCAGTGGCGCTTGGCGTGTTAATAAAATTGCAATCACAATAAAAACCCCAATAATAATTAAAATTTGGAGGTATTTTTTCATATAGATATTATATCAAACAAACTATTGTTCTTTATTTTGTTCCGTTCTTGCCCCGCATAGCTCTTTTGAGCGACGCAGGGCGTGTTTTCGGTCTTCCCCGAATGCCAGACGGTTTTGGGATACCGACAAACCTTTCCAACCTTGTATTGGAAAATCGACTAGAAATGAATGGGAATCCTCCCATCCTTGTTTCTTGAAATTATTCCACGACCAGCTTCCGCTAGCCGTGCCTTGTT
>MFVN01000017.1:12282-15914 GCA_001786095.1 Candidatus Nomurabacteria bacterium RIFCSPLOWO2_02_FULL_42_17 | reverse complement strand
GGGATCGCCTTGCCGAATTTTAAAACCGGCAATGGATTTTTTAGCGGCGCGGAGCGCCGGTTTTTGTCCGGAAATTTTCCCGATCCTGTCGGTAACCAGATCATTGCGCTTGGGGTCTTTTTTAACCGCCGAACCAGTACTCACGGAAATTACCGCCTTAATCAGCCGCGGAGCAGCCAAACGGTTTTTGTAATTAAACTTACCCTTAAGAGACTCGAGTGTTTTATTTTCTTTTTCTTTGATTTTATTCATATATTATATTTTTTTAACATTAGAAATATGAATTGGCATAGATATAGAAATAATTTGCCCTTTCTCGCCCGCCTTGCGCGGTCGCTGGTGTTTCTTTTTCATATTTACACCTTCAACCACAACTTTACTTTCCTTAGGCAGAACGCGCAAAATTTTACCTTGCTTGCCCCGATCGGCGCCGGAAAGAATTTTCACCATATCGCCTTTTTTTACATGAAATTTAATCATTTGTCATTTGTAATTAATAAACATAATTAAACAACCTCCGGCGCCAAAGAAACAACTTGTTGGAAACCGCGCTCGGCCAGCTCGCGCGGAATGGGCCCAAAAACACGCCCGCCTTTTAGGTCTTTCTTGCCTTTTTCCACTATAACCACGGCATTTTCATCAAAACGTATATATGAACCGTCACGACGGCGCAGAGCTTCCCTCTGTCGCACAACCACGGCCTGATGAACTTCATGGGTTTTTACCGGCTTGCGTGGCTCGGCAACCTTAACCGTAATTACCACCAAATCACCGATACTGGCATAACGCCGGCGAGTGGAACCCAGCACCTTAAAAACTTTGGCGATTTTCGCGCCGGTATTATCTGCAACTTTTACCATTGTGCCTGCTTGAATCATAAAATTAATAAATTACACGAAAGTGTTTATCTTTAGAAATGGGACGACATTCCTCTATTACAACTTTATCACCTGTTTTTAATTTACCTTCGGGATCATGGGCTTTGAATTTTTTTACAACCTTCATATATTTTTGATATTTAGGATGTTTAACCAGACGACTAACGCTAACCACGATAGTCTTGGACATTTTATCCGAAACAACGGTGCCTGATAATTTTGTTTTAACTTTATTTTCCATAATAGTAGTATAGCGTTAAATTAATTGCGACTAATTATTTTGGTTTTAATCGGCAGTTTAGTGCCGGCCTTTCGTAAAGCTTCGCGCGCGATTTCCGCCTTAACTCCGTCAATTTCAAAAATTATCCGTCCGGGCAATATTCCAGTGCAAAAACCGGCCGGATCGCCCTTACCCTTACCCATACCAACTTCCGGCGGTTTGGCTGTATAAGGTCGATCTGGAAAAACACGAATCCAAAACTTGCCTGTTTTAGTAAGCGCGTGAACCATGGCCTTGCGCGCGGCTTCAATTTGCGTAGCCCGCAAACGAAACGAGGATAGTGCCTTAAGCCCAAAAGATCCGAACGAAAGAACCGTGCCGCGCGACGAACGACCCAGATTTTTCATATTTCTTCGGCCGGTTTGCCATTTTCTAAATTTAACTTTTTTAGGCATCAACATAAATATAATTTAATCTTTATTTTCTGATTTTTTATCAAAAACTATACCTTTATAAATCCAAACTTTAATACCGATGTCGCCGTACGGTAAATGCGCGCGTTCGCGCGCGAAATCAACGTCGGCTCGGAAAGTTTGAAGCGGAATACTGCCTCGTCTTATATCTTCGCGACGTGCAATTTCAGCGCCACCTAACCGGCCGGAAAGTCTTATACGTGCGCCTAAAATTCCGCGCGTATTTATGATTTTTTCAACGGCTTGTTTTATAACCCGTCTGTAAGGCAGGCGTTTCTCTAAACCCTCAACAATGGAATAGGCCGCAATTCTGGCATCCGCATCAGGAGAAGGAACTTCCATAACATCCAGTTTAAACTCTTCAGTGGCCAATAAACGGCGAGCTTTCATAAAACGCAATATGTCTTCGCGCAAACGTACAGCGGCTTCACCTGAACGGCCAATGAGCACACCCGGACGGGAGGTATGTATTAAAACGCGCAAGGACTTGGAACTGCGTTCAATTTCTATTGAAGATATATAACCGCCGCGCAATTTTTTTTCTAAATATTCACGCATGGTTATATCCCCTTTCAAATATTCTTTATAACGGGCAGGCGCGGCAAACCAGCGTGATTTCCAATCGCGTAATATAGTTAATCTATGAGCATAAGGATGTACGACTTTAGACATAATGATTAGGTTTTAGGGACTAGGTTCTAGTTTCTAAAATGACGGAGATGCGACTGGTACGTTTTTTTATTAAATGCGCCCGACCGCGCGAAACCGGACGTCGGCGTTTGAGAACCTTTCCTTCATCTATATATATTTCCTTTATAAATAGCTCACCTTTCGAACCAGACGCTTTGGCGTTAGCGGCCGCCGAAGAAATAAGTTTGCGAATAGGCAAGGCGGCGCGTTTTGGTAAAACACGTAAAGCTAGCTCGACTACCGAAACCGGGCGGCCGCGCACCAAGTCCGCCACCAGGCGGACTTTGCGGGGAGACTGTCGATAATTGTTTAAAAAAGCTTTCATATTATTTTTTTATTTTTTATCACCGGTCTTGGCTTCGGTGGCCGCCTTGGCCGCTTGAGCCGCGGCTATTTCAGATTCTTTTTTCTTCTGGTCTAGTTCTTTCTGCATCTGTCCGCCGTGTCTGATAAATTTACGCGTGGGCGAAAATTCACCCAATCGGTGTCCGACCATATCTTCGGAAACCAGTACTTCCAAGAAATCACGGCCGTTATGCACGCCAAAAGTGAAACCAACCATTTCCGGCGCTATTTGGCAGGCGCGCGACCAAGTTTTAATAGCCCCGCTTTTGAGCGGGTCCTTGCCGGCGATTTTTTTCAGGACGCGCGCATCCACGTACGGCCCTTTTGACATCTTTCTAGTCATATAATAAAAAGCTCGCTTGAGCCTTAATGTATGTTAGCAAAAGATAAAGCGTTTTGCAACAATGCTGTTCTACAAATTTCAAAATCAAGGTTTTTTATTTCGGCGATTTTTTTGACTACTTCGGAAACATAAGACGGTTCGTTGCGTTTTCCGCGAAACGGCGCGGGCGCGACATACGGGCAATCTGTTTCAGATAAAATCATATCTAACGGAGTATTGCGAATTATTTCATCATAATCACGCGCAAAAGTAATCACGCCGGTGAAAGAAAGAGTGAAGCCCAAATCCAAAAATTCGCGCGCCTCGTCCCAAGTGCCGGCGAAAAAATGCACGTCTCCGCGCGCGCCGGGGCGCGCGCGGAGAATCTCCAGCGCCTCGCCATAGGCATTACGAATGTGCAACATCAAAGGTTTGCCAAGCTCAAGCGCAAGTTCAATTTGGGCGATGAACGATTCTTTTTGTTTGGCGGCGGTCTCGGGTTCCAGCCGATAATAGTCCAATCCGCATTCGCCGATGGCCAGTACTTTCGGATCTGACGCCAGCTTTTTATAAAAATCGTAATCAAAAACCTCCTCCCGCGAAGTGAATTCGTTTCCTTCGGGACCTAGTTCGTCTTTGTCATGATAAGACTTTGAAGTATGGATGGGATGCAAACCCACAGCGGCGTAAACGCCTTCTGGATA
>MFVN01000017.1:1155-12243 GCA_001786095.1 Candidatus Nomurabacteria bacterium RIFCSPLOWO2_02_FULL_42_17 | reverse complement strand
TCTGGATATTTACGCGCGAGATCAACGGCGCTTTGTGAGGTGTCTTTCTGCGTGCCGACATTCATCATCCAAGTTTCATTTTCCAGCGCGCGCTTTATAACCCCGTCGCGGTCGGCGTCAAAAGCGGAAAAGTTCACATGCGCGTGGATGTCTATGTATTTGGGGGTCATAGTTGTCTTCCTCTCCCCCTTACTAAGGGGGAGATTGAGAGGGGGTCAGAATTTAAAGACCCCTTCCTTACCCTCCCCTTAGTAAGGGGAGGGTAAATTCAATTAATTTATAATCACTTCTCCAATATCTTCATCTAAAGAAAAAACTTTTTAGTTTTTATTTTCATAAATTACTTTGTATCTTGAGCAACACTCCATTCATATTAGTATTTATCTCCGCATTTGTAAAACGGAAAACTTTTATATTTATTCCTTTAAAATAATCGCTTCGCACTTTATCATATTCTTCCGTATCTTTTTTAAAATGTTGAGAACCATCAATTTCTATAATTAATTTCTTTTTTGGACAATAAAAATCCGCGATGTATCCACCAATGCTGTGCTGACGGCGGAATTTTAGACCGAGCTGCTCTCGGCGCAATCTGGACCAAAGCAATACTTCCTGCGGTGTTTGTTTATTCCTCAACTCAGCTCGTCTATTTTTTAATTTTAAAATGTTATATACAAGTGTCATTGTATTTTATTCCCCTCCCCCTTGATAAGGGGGAGGATGGGTGGGGGTCTGAATTTAGACCCCTCCTCAATCCTCCCCTTAGTAAGGGGAGGAGGAAATCCTATTCTTTTCTCAAGAAAAGCGACTCGGCTGGCATTTTATTTAATTTTATCGTTTCTTTAATTAATTGGGCCGTGTCGGGCAAAAGAATTTGAAGCATCGGTATAATATTCCAAAGACCTAAAATAAGATTTCTTATAATCTCCCTCCCCTTTTCCGCGTCGGTTTTGATAAGGGAAAACGGCTGGGTTTTTTGTATTTCCGAATCCAGTTTGCCGATTTTGTTCCAAACAAAATCGGCGGCTTTGTTTGTTTCAAACTTTTCCAGCGCCGATGAAAATTCCGGCGGTAAATTATCCGCCAGCGGTTCCAGAACCGGCGCCACCAGCGCGCTCTCCGCCATTTTCATAATCCGCGAAACAAGATTGCCAAGTCCGTTGGCTAAGTTTGCATTATAAGCTTCTTTAAATTTTTCGGGTGTGTAATCGCTATCTTCAAACGGATGCAGTTCGCGCAGGACAAAATAACGCACTGCGTCTGCGCTATATTCCTTCACAAGTTCAAACGGGTCGGCGATGTTGCCAACCGATTTAGACATTTTCTGTCCGCTGATATTTATAAATCCATCAATCACGATTTGTCGCGAGGTTGGAAGTCCAGCGGCCATAAGCATTGCTTGCCACATAGCCGACTGTTGGCGCAAATTGTCTTTACCACAATATTGCGTAGGCGTGCCGTTTACCCAGAATTTTTCAAAAAGATTTTCCTCTCCTAGACTACCACCCCCTGCCCCTTCCTTGCTAAGGAGGGGGGAAGTTCCCCACCCCAAGGCTGAAATATAATTAGTTAACGCATCAAACCAAACATACATCACCTGCGAAGAATCATCGGGTACTTCCACCCCCCACGGCATTTTTTCCTTCAAACGCGAAATGCTAAAATCCTGAAGTCCGCTTTCCATAAACTTTTTTATTTCACGAAAACGGTTTTCTGGCACAACAAAATCCGGCGTTTTTTTATAAAACTCCAGAAGTTGATTTTGAAAAGCCGAAAAACGAAAAAAATAATTTTCTTCTTCTATTGTTTCAAGCTCGCGAGCGGGGTGTACTGGACAACGACCGTTTTCAAGTTCAGATTCGGTTTTTTCCAGTTCGCAACCCACGCAATATTTAATGGCATAATTCTTTTTGTAAATATAGCCGGCCTTATGGCAAATTTTCCAGAATTCCCGCGCCGCGCGTTCGTGGCGCGAATCAGTCGTGCGTATAAAATTCACTTCCGGCAAAATCCCAAGCGCTGGCACAAGCTCGCGAAAGCGCGTGGCGCGCGCGTCACAATAACTCTGTATGTTCTGGCCCGCCCGCGCCCCGCCTGCGCGGGTAGGAGGCAGGCCGGCTTTTTGCGCCGCTTGCCAGATTTTCAACCCGTGTTCATCCGTACCGGTGTTAAAAAAAATATCAAAACCTTGTGTTTTTTTAAAACGCGCAATTACATCCGCCCGTATAAGTTCCATAGCAAAACCTAAATGTGGATCGGAATTCACATAGGGAAGCGTGGTAGTTATGTAAAAATTTTTAGCCATTACCTCCAGCGCGGGTGAAAATTTTTTTCTTCTCAATGTCATTCATAAATTCAATAATCACGGTGGCCATAGGCACAGCCAGAATCAAGCCCCAAAAACCGGCCAGCTTGGCGCCGATTAAAATCGCTAAAATCACCGCCAATGTGGAAATGCCCACGACTTTCTGCACGATTACCGGATATAACAAATAGTTTTCAAATTGTTGGATAATTATATAAATGCCGGCCACAATTAATGCCAAATTGAGTCCGCCATCCAGGTAGGCCAAACCTACGGCCGGTATGCCGGCCAAAATCGAACCAAACGGCACCAACTCCAGCACGGCCGAAAGCAAGGCAATAACCAATGCATAACGCACGCCAAAAAGAGTCAGTAAAAGATAAACTAAAACACCTATAATAAGACTTAAGACCAGCTGGCCTTTTACCCACTGGGCAATTTTGCGTTCACTGCGCCGCCAAAGATCCACCGCATAATCTTCATGTTTATTAGGTACCACAATGCGAAGAAAATTTTCAATGCCACGATCTTGCATGGAAAGATAGAAAGAAATTACTATAACTAAGATTAAGTTCACAATACCGCCGAAAACAAAACTCAAAGTTTCTAAAACGCCTGAAGATAAACTTTGTATTAAATTTCCGGCACTTTGAAAAAAATTAACCAACGAGCCAGTGTGAACTAAATTACTCACGGTCTCTCCAGCGCTAGAAACCGGCTCTAGATTTATATTGCTCAAAAAGCCGGATTGGGGTAAAAGTTTAGCGACCGACGAAACCACGCCCGAGATTTCTTCGGCCAGCACAGGCACGGTCGCATACAAAACTCCGCTCAGTAAAACAATGGAAATTATATAAATTAAAATAACCGAAAATACACGCCCAAAACCATAGGAACGCAATCTCCGGCCGGCCGCTTCCACAAAAGAAGCAATAACGATAGACGTTAAAAAAACCAACGCCAAATCGCGTATCAAATAAAGAACATAGGCTAAAAGCGCGAACAGGGCCACTTTAACTATGACCCAAGCATTGATATTAACTTGCGGAGTATCCTCGCGGGGCATAGAACTAATATAACACTAATTTCGAGATTTTTAAACCTGTAGGGCGCGGCGGAAAAGAGTGGTGTTTTTAAAAGGCCCGACTATCGCCAAACTAAGTTTTCGGGTTTGGAAAATCTGGCGCGCCAAGTCGCAGACTTGGCGCGCGGAAACCGCGCGGATTTTGCGCTCCTTTTCAGCCGGCGTTTCCAGTTTACGCCGAAGCACTTCCTGTATACCACAGAAAAAAGCCGTATCATCGGAAGATTCCAATCCCATTTTGAGCCCACCAATAATATGCTCCTTTGTTTTGGCTAATTCACTGTCAGGAAGCAACTCATTTTTAAAACGCCGACATTCTTCCAAAATAGCTTTAAGCGCCAGCGGGGAACGACTGACATCGACGCCGGTGAAAACTTCCAAATAGCCATGATCAGTAAAAGCGTCCGCCCCAGCACGCACGTAATAACAAATTCCCATCTCCTCGCGCAAACGCTGAAAAAGTCGCGAGCTCATACCCGAACCAAGCGCGGCCATAAGCACGGTCAGCACCGAATTGCGCGAATCA
Organism: Candidatus Nomurabacteria bacterium RIFCSPLOWO2_02_FULL_42_17; assembly: GCA_001786095.1. GTDB lineage: Bacteria > Patescibacteriota > Minisyncoccia > Phycocordibacterales > MFVN01 > O2-02-FULL-42-17. Next base: position 8,328 of record MFVN01000017.1, on the reverse strand, counting down.
GCCGCGCCAAAAGTGCGAAACCCCAGCGCAAGGTGTGTTTGATCGGTTTTTTTATGTTCTATTCGCGCGCGCGGACTTGCTTGATGTTCTCGCACCGGTAATTTGCCATGTTTGCGACCAAGAGAAATATTAGAAAATTTCCGTTTAACTTCATTAAGCACCGCGGTTTCACTGACCGCGCCGGCTACGATGATAATTGTGGCGCGCGCCACGTAATGATCTTTGCGATATCGTAAAAAGTTTTCGCGTGCCATGGCGCGCACGGTTTCCGGCCGGCCGGCGATGTTCCAGCCGGCCGGCTGATCGCCATACAAAACTTCCGCCAACAATTCAGGCGCGCGGCGTTGGGGCGTGTCTTTGTACATATTTATTTCCTCCACAATCACACCTTTTTCTTTTTCAATTTCGGCTTCCGGAAAAGTTGGATTGAGATAAAGATCGGAAACAATATCAAAAATCTGCCGGAAATGCTTGGAGTCGGCTTTAGCATAATAACCAGTGTATTCCTGTCCGGTGAAGGCGTTGTATTGCGCGCCTAACCCATCAAGTTCTTTGGAAATATCTATAGCCCGCGGGCGTTTTATCGTGCCCTTAAAACACATATGTTCCAAAAAATGCGACAGCCCGGAAATTTTCTTGATTTCGTATTCTGATCCGGTTTCCACCAACACTAAAGACGTGACAGTGGGATTACCCTTCATCGGCACGGTAATGACCCGCAGTCCATTCGATAGAATTTTTTTACTAAAAGTCATATCTGGAATTATATCAGATAAATAAAAAAAACCGACAAGAGTTGTTCCCGCCGGATTTTTAACTAAAAATCTTTTATTCTATTTTTCTTTCCATTAACTGGCTTAGCATTTTCTTAATAATACCCTCAAAATCTTTTTCAGGTGGTTTAGGGTTTTCTAATCTGTATCTTGAGGGATTATCACGAACGAAAAATAAACTTGTTTCGCTAATACGATTACCATTACCATCATAATCATACATTATTGCGTTAATAGTATCGCAAAAACTGACAAAATATAATGTCAGCCGGTTAAGCGCGTCATATCGATATTGAATTAATTGAAATGAGCATGGATTTATTTCTTCAGAGAGATAGGGGGCAATAAATTTTTTCTCAATATAATAAGCTTTTAGGGTGTTCGCTTGGGAAAAAGAATAAGTGGGAAGAAATAAAACTATTCCCACCAAAACGGCGATGATTGATAACACTATTGTTTTCATTTTTTAACCCCTCCAAAGGTTTAGTTTTGATTTATGAATTAATTACAAAGAATCTGTTGATGATGTTACTAACTAATACCCTTCTTTGTCAAGGTCGTCTATTTATAAATATCATGACTGCCAATTGCGTGGAATCGCACAAGATCCCCGTCAATAAAAGTGAAGCCGATGCGGTAATTGTAAGAAATGGAAAAAGCCCAATATTCTTTCATTGTTCCGTGCAGTTTGTGTGTCTTTAATTTGGAATCAAAAGGATTTTCTCTAAATAATTTCTCACATTTAAGGGCAGATTCTTTTGCATCCTTGGGTAATTTTTTAAATTGCCTTGTGAATTTTGAAGAGTATTCAATTTGCATAAATTTACATGAGATCTTTAAGTGAACGAAGTTTCTTACCCTTACCGGCGGCAAACTCTCGTTCGCTTTCCATGATATCTTTGATGAGTTTATCATTCTCAAGGGCTCGAACGGCATCACGAAAAAACTCGCTGACTGAAGTATATTTATAATCTTTTATCATGCGATCCACATTCTTTTTCTGAATAGGTGGCATTGATATATTTAATGTTGTTCTCATACGCCTAAAGTGTAGCAAATTGTGCTACAGGGTGTCAATATACTCCACAAAGACGTATGCGGAGGGAACCCTTCGTATGGTTTCGGGCGATCCAACTTGCCAAAGCAAGGCTTTGGCAGAATGGTCTTAATGATAAATATACCATAAATAAACGGGAAGATGAAAAGAAAAGCCGGCTATTATATGGTTATACAACAAGCCGGCTTGAATCAGTTTAATAGTCCTTAGGTAAATTTTTAATAAAATTTACTTTTAAGTCCGAGGTTGATTTAGTACCTGTGTATTTTTTCTCAAAGAAATAAAATACGCTCGAGATAAAAAATTTACTCTTCCAAAAAACACCCTCTTCTTCGAAATCGTAACTCAAACCAAATATCTTACTAAGTCGGTCTTCGTATTTATCCATACTATCCCAAACACTATTAAATTGTTCCAGATATTGAATACCGTGCCGAGAGACATTGCTTTCTATTTGAGTGGCCGCTTTCTCCAAGAGATCGGCGAATGGCTGTCCGCCGATAGATAAAAGTATCTTGTCCTCAAGATTATATACTCTGATTTCTTCTTTTACTTGGCTTTCAATATCGTAGAGAGAATAATTGCCTTGGTGAAAAGATAGGGCATGACTGCCTTCATGCAAGAAAACTAATCCTTTTGATAACCAACTCAATTTTTCACCCCCTTTGATGACAAGAGTGCGCGCTAGGGCATTAAAGAAAGCTAGAAAAAATCGGCGTTTCTTAATTTCCAAGACTTCCGGACAAAAATCAGAAGCAAGAACCGGGAATACCGCCAACTCGGGACTTGTTTTGGGAATAGGAAGACACTCCGAATCAAGAGTAATTACAATTGAATTTTTCTTCAAAAATTCAACGATCCGACCAACCTCATCATTGCCGGTAATTCGATAAATGGTGTCGGCGAGATCCATAAAAGAATTATAGATGGACTTTCTTTGTTCATAGATGTCCGGTAAAATCTGTTTCTCTATTTGTTGTTGGGGTTCGGGTTTTTGTTCTTTTGATGAATCATTCACATCACAACTGGTAATAACCAGCAAAGTAATGGCCAAGAAATATTTTCTCATAAGTTTAGGTTTTATAGATTTACAAAAAACAATAAATCACTATCGTATAATATCACATTCTTAAAAACTAGTCCAGAATTTCGTTTTCACAAGAGCGACTCTGACATAACTGTCAACCTGCCACGTTGACATTGATGTTGACATTGAATTTAACTACAATGAAGTGTAGTTAATTAAGTTAATTAGTTAATTAGATTATCTCTTTACATTACAAGAACCGTTCTTGAAAATTAATCTATAATATTTTCTCTTTTATATATTCCTTCAACTCCGTCACTTTCACCCTCTCCTGCGTGCCGGTGTCGCGGTCGCGGACGGTGACGGTGTCGTCTTGAGGAGTGTCAAAATCAACGGTAACGCAGAAGGGCGTGCCGATTTCGTCCTGCCGGCGATAGCGCTTGCCGATGTTGCCGTTGTCGTCAAATACTATATTGGGAATTTCTTGTTTAAGATTAGCGTAGATTTCGCGGGCTTTTTTAACTAATTCTGGTTTGTTATGCAGAAGAGGGAAAATTGCTACTTTGACCGGCGCCAGCGTTGGCTTTAATTTGAGGAAGACGCGTGGTTCGTTTCCAAGATTGTCTTCGCTGTAAGCCGAAAGAAGCAAAGCCAAAAACGCGCGGTCAGCGCCAAAAGTCGGCTCAATAACATGTGGAATTATTTTCTCGCCCGTATCTTGGTCTTGATAAGAAAGATTATGATTTTTTAAATCAAAATCGGCACGATAAGCCAAGCCAAAAAGTTCTTTTTGTCCGAAAGGATATTCAAATTCAAAATCCACGGTGTGGGAAGAATAGTGAGCGCGTTCTTTCTCCGGCACTTCAACATCGTGAACCCGCGACATGTCCAAACCGATTTCTTCCATCCATTCCATCATTTCATCTTTCCAATATTCAAAAAATTTCTGCCATTCATTTGGTCGAACAAAATACTCTATTTCCATCTGATCAAATTCGCGCTGACGGAAAAGAAAATCCCGCGGAGCAATTTCATTGCGGAAAGCCTTGCCTATCTGGGCAATACCAAAAGGAAGTTTAGGATGAAAAGCATCCACGGTGTTTTTAAAATTTACAAAAATTCCTTGGGCCGTCTCTGGACGCAGGTAGGAAGTGGTAATCTCTTCTTTTTTGGCGCCGATTTGTGTCTTGAACATCGTATTGAATTTCTCGCCGTTTTCCAATGGATCGGCAAAGCCGGCCACATGACCTGAGGCCTCCCAAACTTTTGTATTCATCAAAATTGCCGCCCGAATTCCGTACACATCTTCGCGCGCGGCTACAAATTTATTCCACCATGACTGCTTGATATTGTGCAAAAGTTCGTTGCCTAAATGCCCATAATCCCAAGTGCCGGCCAATCCGCCATAAATTTCCGAACCCGGAAAAACAAAACCTCGCCTTTTGCACAACGAAACTATTTTTTCCATCAGATTTTCCTTTATTTTTTCTTCTTTCATAATTTATATATTACTGCACTACTCGCCCATCCGACGTTGGGCCCCCTTCATTTTTCAAATTCGTTGTAATTGAACCTTTTTTGCCTTCAATTAAAGCACCTGTAAACTGATCGCGTCCCCGGAAATAACTGTCATAAAGAACTATAGGCGCGCTCCCGATCTGTGAAAGTGAAGGTCGAAGCGAAACTTGAAAAGCGGCTTCGCGCGGGGCCTCGGATAATCCAGTGCCTTTTTTCACCAACCCCACCTTCCACACAACTTCGCGCCCTGATTCATTATAAGAAATGTTTTCCGTGGTAGGCGAAGTTATGCCGAGCCAGCGCACATAAGCCGGCAAGGATGCTTTTACTTCCGCGTCTGAAATATTATTAGAAGAATTAGTCATTGACCATTTAACAGTATAAGTAGTTTCCTGTTCAGCGCGGGGCGGAACGGGTCCAGAATTAACAAAAGGTCCAGAAGAAAAAAGAACTGCGGGAATAATTTGGAAATCAGAATTTATTTTTATCGTTTTTCGTTCTATGTTTTCAATTTCCTGCACAACATTGCCGTCGAAGGGTTGTTTGCCCTTTACGCTGATTTCAATAATAATTTCCGGATTTTCAATCAAAGACATGGAACCGAAAAGGGGTGCGGATGACATGAAAAAATTAAGATTTTCACTGGCGCTGGGTTCTAAAGACGCGAGCGGGGGGTAACTATTTTTGTCCCAAATAATGACATTGTCTAAAGAATCGTAGAAACCGCTGAACGGCTGTAAAGAAGATTTATCCAAAGCATTTCCAAAAAACCGAGCTCTGATTTCCACATCGTCCACCCGCGTCGGCAGATTGTTAACCAAAGACACTCCGACATTGATTTTAGACCCGCTTTTCACAAAATATTCTTCTTGGTCGCGGTCATTAACAGTAAGTTTAGATTCCAAGAAAGGTTTTTTTATGAGAACAGTATGCAACACTGAATTATAAAGCACTCCGATGGCCGAAGTATCGTGTGAATCTTGCGAACCACTAAAAATACGAAAAGAACGCTCGTCACCATCCTGACCCATAAGTACGCCTTTCACGGAAATTGTTTTTTCCATACCGGGCGCCAAATCGCCCAAATTCCAAAAATTATCGCCAACCATAGGATCCGGACTTGTTTCTTTAAGTCGAAAACCGGTCGGATATTCTATCTTGAGTCGAATGTTTTTTGCCGGAGCTTGAGTATTTAAAATAGTTTTTATATTTAGAGTAATTTCCTGATTAGAATTTATTTCGGTTGGAGCGTCTATGGTAAGCGAAAGCGGCGCGGCGCTCATATTAACACCGAAACTGCGTTCTTTGGTAAAAATGGCATTGGAATTTTCCAAACGATATTCCAAAGTTATTTTAACATCTTGGATACTGCCCTGCGGACCAAAAAGAATAAGTTTTACGGCGCTGGACACGGTCTCGCTGGCGGCAATCGCGCCCAAGGGCAAACGAATAATTTCTTTCTCACCGCCCGTGCCTTTAGGATATTCCACAACTAAATCACTGAACTCAAGCCCGGTGTTATTTTTATTAGTTATCTCCACCTTTAGAGGCAACTCTTCACCGCCGGCGACAAAAGCATTACCCAAAACAGCAATTTCTATATTTTCCGAAGAAACCGTGTTACCGCCCGTAAAAAATCTTAAAGAAGTAAAACCCGCTGCCGCCAGGAAAAAAACTGCCGCCAGAATAAAAAACTTTTTGAAAATTGGGGAACGGGTTTTTAATTTAGGGCTCATATTAACTGGTCTTGTGTTTTCCGACCAAGAACCGGGCGCGGATAAATTTTCCCTATGCAGAACAGCTTCCCGCCTTTTGCGAATAAGTCGTTCATCGCGGGAATATAAACGTTTTTTTAATTCTTCTAAGCGATTGGAATCACCGTTATCTTCAATTTCAGACATATCACATTAAATTATAACATGTATTTAAAGATGGCTCTCACGCAAGGCACGGTTGATTTCCATAACAACGGTTCGTCGGCGCGGAGTCATGCGCGCCAAAAGCTCGCGATTAAGGGGTGAGGTTATGGCTTCAGCAAAGTGCTCGGGCGCGCCTACGTAACCCAAGTGATGAAGAATGCGCAACACTAGACAGGCCTCGGTTGAAGAAAGCTCTATCAAGGTAAGTCGCGCGTTAGATAAAACCGCCAGCGCAGAAAGAAAATCGGTGAAAATTTTCGGATTGCTTTCTTCTTCAGGGCACAGGCGTTTTAGAAGACGGGCAGTATTTTTAATTATAGTGAAAGCCGGCGGATTTTGAAAAATACCCGGAAAGCGCTCCCGCAAGGAAACGCCGGTCAGGCGCCAAACCTCGCGACCGCGTACCATCTCAATACGCACATGCGCGAATTCCTGAAGAGAAGGCCGGAGTTTGGAAGAAATTCGGCGTACGCCTTGAGCAAAAACTGAGACCAGCCCGCGCTCGCGCGTAAGCACTAAAAAGCGTCGGCTGGCATCCCCCGCCGGCCGGCTACCTAAAATTATTCCTTCGGTTTTGTAAATTTGGTGCATTTGGATTAGATGTTAGTTTTAATTTGAATTTTAAATTTTAAATCGCCAATTTTAATTTCTTCTCCCGTCCGCGCAAGCAAGTTGTCATTTTCCGAAAATTCTATTTGGGGAGCCGAAACTGCCTTTTTGAGGTCGGTTTCAAATCTTTGGATTAGGGCCTTGCCGACATTATCAGTTTCAATAATAAGAGTGATTTTATCATTGGGTGCGAGTTTTTCTTTTTTACGCAGATTTTGGATGGCACGCGTAAGTTCGCGCAAATCGCCCTCGCGTTTGAGTTCGGGGGTC
>MFVN01000017.1:0-1120 GCA_001786095.1 Candidatus Nomurabacteria bacterium RIFCSPLOWO2_02_FULL_42_17 | reverse complement strand
TTTGAGTTCGGGGGTCATTGTTGTCCAAAGTAAAACATTTTCATCTATATTTTGAGATTCAACAACTTCTTTTACGTTTAATTCATCTTTTATTAATTTAATATATTCAGCATTAAGTTTACAATCTTTCCATACTTCTAATTTGGCGAGCGGTTGGCGAACCGGAATGCCTTCGCGTTGGCGCGCTTCTAATCCTAACGAAACTATTTTTCTTACTTGTTCCATGTTTTCTAAAACTTTTTTATCTTTTTTAAAAATATTTAAGATGTCAAAGGGAATCTTTGACATATTAGGCCAATTCTCTAAATGCACGCTTTCTAACTTTCCGCCGACTCTTTTGTAAATATCCTCGGCTAGAAAAGGCGTGAAGGGCGCTAAAAGTTTAGATAATTCTAACAGAACAAAGCGGGTGGTTGCCAAAGCAGAAAAACGATCGTTTTTATTATCGCTCTTAAATCGGTCCCGCGACCGGCGCACATACCATTGCGATAAATCAAGAATAAAATCTTTAAGCGCGCGGGCGGGCTCCAGAATTTTATAATTGTTCAAACTTCCGGTGGAACCTGAAATTAGTTCGTTCAATCTCGCAATAATCCATTTATCCAGAATATTTTTTGAATTTTCTGAAACCAGACTTCTGTCTGCATACAATTCATAAAATTTAACTATATTTTCTAAAATGGTAAAATTTCTTTTTATTTCTTCTACCGTTTTCTCGTCAAAATTTTTCGGGTCGCCGGGCTGATTAACGCTATACATCCAGAAACGCAAGGTGTCCGCGCCGTATTTATCCATCAAAAGCCACGGGTCTAAAATATTGCCGAGCGACTTGGACATTTTTTTACCTTTAGCATCCAATAAAAGTCCCAAACAAATAACATTTCTATACGGTGTACCGCGTTCCATAAGCGTGGCCACGGCCAAGAGTGTGTAAAACCATCCGCGTGTCTGGTCAATGGCTTCGGCGATAAAATCGGCCGGATATAAGAAGTCAGACTTCAAAAGCAATCCAAGGTCTGACTTCGAATTTTGCGCAAAAGGCATAGAACCGGAATCCAGCCATACGTCCATAACTTCTTTCACGCGCCGCATTTCTCCCCCGCAAACGCAATTCAATTTA
>MFVN01000016.1 GCA_001786095.1 Candidatus Nomurabacteria bacterium RIFCSPLOWO2_02_FULL_42_17 | reverse complement strand
TATGGTTGAAACTATTTCCAAATATAAACAAATTTCTCGGCGGTTGTCGCAGGATTTGGGTCGTGATCCCTTGCCGGAAGAAATTGCCACCGAGATGGGCGTGGATATTGAAAAAATTCGAACCATAGAATCAATCAGTCAAGAAATGCTTTCTTTGGAACAGCCCGTGGGGGATGATGATGATAAATCCACACGCGGTGAATTTATAGCTGATGATAAAATTCCGCGTCCGGAACAGAATGTGGCTCGGCGCATACTTTCGGACCAACTACGCTTAGTGTTAGCCGATCTTTCGCTTAAAGAAAGAAAAATATTGGAAATGCGTTATGGTCTGCAGGACGGCGTTCAGCATACACTAGAAGAAGTTGGCGGGGAATTTGGCGTAACGCGCGAACGTATCCGTCAAATTGAAGCCAAGGTGCACGAAAAACTTCGCCAAAACGATAAAATTCTGCGTTTACATGCGGATTTGAATTAATGTTTTAAAAAACTCGCAATGACAGTTCCCAAATAAATAACAGCTAACTAGGTCTTGCCTAGTCAAACCTAAAGAATTATAATAAGTTTTATGTCAATTCGCAAAAAAGCTTTTGTTTCAGAAGAGTATTATCATATTTATAATCGTGGAAACAGTAAGCAGAAAATTTTCCATGACAAGGAAGATCACTATCGTTTTATTAGTTTATTATATGCCTGCAATTCTGAAAACAATTTTAGAATATATGCTTTAAATAAAATTGAAAGTCCCTACGATTTTAAACGCGACTTAGAACTTGTTAGTATTGGTGCTTATTGTCTAATGCCGAATCATTTTCATATTTTAATTACCCAAACTGAGAAAGGCGATATAAGTAAATTTATGCAAAAGCTCTCAACTGCTTATGTGATGTATTACAATAAAAAATATAAAAGAACAGGCGGATTGTTTGAGGGAAAATTTAAAGCTGAACATGTCGATGAAGATCGTTATTTAAAATATTTATTTTCTTATATCCACCTTAATTCAATAAAACTTATAGACAAAGATTGGAAAGAAAAAGGTATTCATAACAAACGGCGGGCGATAGACTTTTTAAACAAATATCAATACTCCAGCTTTCTTGATTTTTTAGGAATTAGTAGAATACAAAATAAAATTTTAAATACCGTAACTTTTCCTAACTATTTCCCAACCAAGGAGATTTTTCTAAAAGAAGTATTTGAATGGTTTAATTTTAAATCCGACTAGGCAAGACCTAGTCGAGAGTTCTGGAAAAATCTACGCTTGTATTTTTTTAAGTTTTTTGTGGTTATATTCCTCGACTTTTCCTGACAAATACACAAGAAAAACATATAAATTTAACTTATAGCACACATCATAGGGTATTTTCTTCAGTACATTTTTAAAAGAATATGGAAATGCAACACCATATTTATATCCCCATTTATAGGAGCGTTTTCTTCGCTTTGTGTGCATTCTTGTTATAATTTGCCCCAAAGCCGAGTTCATTGAGCTATTTCTTGAGCCGTGTGGGTATTTTACAGATGGACTCGGGTTTCCCTTAACTTCAACTAAAAAATACTGCCCAAAATTTCGGTGCTTCACCTTTATATCAACTCCGTGTTCTCTTAAACTCTTGTTTTCTAGGTCTTTTTTTCCATCACCGAACTTTTTTTTTGATAAATGTTTTCTTACATAGTGTTCAACAAAAGGTTCGGTAAGTAATCTGTATTTTTTTTGTTTTTTTCTTATTTTCATTTTATTAAACTTTTGAACTATAGAACATGTCGACCTGGCAGGTTGGCTACAGAAATTTCAGGTCGAAGCCGTTGTTGGAAGGGGTGACTTCAAAAAGTTTGTCTATGTATTTCCAAAACATTTCATTGCCGCCGAGTTTCCCCGCGCACTCGACCGCCACCGCTTCGGCGTCGGCTTTAGGGTGCCGAGAATCAATAGGGAAATGGCGATAGATCCAAGCTACCTTGCCGTCGTATTCTTGAACAACTTGATGAAGGGTGACATGAAAGCTTTTACAGAACGGACATTCTAAATCAGAAAATTCTACTATTTTTATTTCGGCCTCAGGATTACCGAAAATATAATCATCTTGACCCACGGGCGCGACATTTATGTTTTCATTTGGCCAAGTTTGTCCCGCCAAAACCCCATCAATTAAAGTCCGAATATTTTCAATAGGTTGCGCGCCCGGCAAAGAATAAGTATTTTCACCCACAATCACCACACTGCCGGGCGTGCCCTCCACGCCCGCCCGTACCCCATCTTGATACTGCGTTTCCACGCGCTCGGCGATTTCCTCGGATTCAAGACATTTTTTAAATTCATTGCTGTTTAAACCCAAAAGTTTATGAATTGGTTTTTCTAAATCTATTTCAGAACCGGCTACCGCGCCTATTATTTTTCCCCGCGTACTGGAGGGAGTGTTTGTTAAAACTATCGCGCCAGCAATAATCAGCCCCGCCACAATAATGGCCGTAGGAGTATTTAAAGTGAAATTTGGCTTGTTTTCCGTATTATCCACAACGCGTTTATTCTAACACATTTTTCAGTGATACAATATAGGCATTCAAAAGGTCATATTATTATAAATTATTTTTAAAAAATTATGATAAAAGCTTGTCATACGATAATGGGTAAAATCGCCATGATTCTTTCTATAATAGGGGGCATCAATTGGGGTCTTGTAGGGGTTGGTACTTTAGTAGGGGGTGGAAACTGGAATGTTATTAATGCTATTTTAGGTGACTGGCCCATGGTTGAAGCGATAATCTATGTTCTAGTCGGTGTTTCGGCCACTTGGATGATTTTTGGTTGCCGTTGCGCCCAATGCGACGTTTCCTCGGGCGCGGGGATGTAAGTTTGTTTTAAGCAAAATCTCTCTTGCAAAAAGGGAGATTTTGCTTTAAGATGAACTTAACACTTATGATTACGGTCGTTTTTTATATTTTTATATTCTTATCCATTTATGTCCAAGTTTTCTTTTTGGTAACTTTTCTAGAGCGTCGTGAGGAAATCCATCGACGGGAAGGTAGGGTGATACCCTCTAGATTTCCATCCATAACGATAGCGGTGCCATGCTGGAATGAAGAACAGACACTAGAACGTACCATGTGTTCTCTATTGAAAGTTGATTATCCTAAAGATAAACTTCATATTTTTTTAGTTGATGATGGTTCTACTGATAGCACGCTTGAGCGCATGCGGACTTTTGAAAAATATTCCAATGTCAAGGTTTTTCATAAAGAAAACGGCGGTAAATATACGGCACTCAATTTAGCTTTAGGGTATTGTCAAACTGAAGTTTTTGGTTGTTTGGATGCTGATTCTTTCGCGCACCCTGAAGCTCTTCGGCGTCTTGTTACTTACTTTGATAATCCGCAAGTCATGGCTGTAGCACCTTCTATTATCGTGGATCACCCGCGAAATATTTTTGAAAGATGTCAGAAAATAGAATATGAATGGGCGGTGTATATAAAAAAGATGCTTGGTTTTTTGGGTGGCATCCATGTAGCACCCGGTCCCCTTTCTCTCTTTCGCCGGCAAGTTTTTAATGTTATTGGTTCATATCGTCCAGCGCATAATACCGAAGATATGGAAATCGCTTACCGTATGCAAAAACACCATCTGAAAATTGAACAATGTAATGATGCTTATGTTTATACCATTACTCCTAATTCTATCAAAAAGCTTTTCAAACAGCGCCTACGTTGGATTTACGGATTTTTAAACAACACTATGGATTATCGGCGTCTGCTTTTCAAACCGCAGTTCGGGCATTTTGCTATTTTTACTGTTCCGGCCGGATTAATTTCAGTGAGTAGTGTTTTATATGTTTTTGGGAGGATTATTGGAAACTTGATTGAATGGGTAGGGGATAAACTTAATCAAATCAGCGCGGTCGGGTGGAATTTAAGTTTGTCGTTTCCGCATTTGGATTGGTTCTATTTCAACACTAAATCGGTGTTATTCTTGTTTCTGTTTCTTTATGGTTTAATCATTGTTTCCATACTTATTGGTCGATATATGACGCACGGCAAGTTCAAGTTTTCTCCGGCAATTTTTTATTTTATAATTATTTACAGTTTTTTGGCTCCTTTTTGGATTGTAAAAGCCGTTTGGGACACCACTCGTCGCAAAAATCCTAGTTGGAGATAATATATGAAAGTTGATTGGAAAAAATACGTTATCGTTTTTTTTATTACTTCAGCTCTTTTTCTGACAGCTATCTATTTAAGCAATTATTTCAACAATCGTAAATTAGAAAACCTGAAGTCTATTCAAGATAAAATTTCCATTGATATTCTTTCAACCGAAACGAAATTTACGCTTTTACAGGAACTGGCCTGTAAGGAAGTGGATAAAACTTTTCTATCAGACGAGTTGAATGAATTAGCGCAGAAAATAGAATACAGTGAACGTAATTTGGGCGGACAGAACGAGAGTGTGACCGACTTGAAAAAATACTATTCGCTTTTACAAATCAAAGACTATCTTTTAATGCGACGGCTTAAGGAACGCTGTGGCATTAAGTCTAATTTTATTCTTTATTTTTACTCTAACACGGGCGATTGTCCGGAGTGCGGAAAACAAGGATTAATTTTAACTGCCTTGCGCGAGAAATATCCGGAATTGCGCGTCTATTCTTTTGACTATCATTTGGATTCGCCGGCCGTACGCGCGCTTATTTCTATCTATAAAGTAGGGAGAGACTTGCCGGGTTTGGTCATTGACGGTCAACTCCAACCCGGCCCTCAAACAATAGAAGAAATCGAAAAACTCATTCCTCCTCTCCCAAAAAACATTAAACCAACTGAAGAAACAGAAAAAAATTAGTTTTTTTTCTGTTTCTTTGAAGCCAGCGGTCGGATTTGAACCGACGACCTGCTGTTTACAAAACAGCTGCTCTGCCGCTGAGCTACGCTGGCACATGTTTCTGTCGAACCTATTCTAATTTAAATCTTCTTTGATTTTATCTTTTATTTTCTGTAAGCGCTTCTTATAATTATTTAAACTGTCTAAGAACTTGGACACCGGCTGATTGCCACCCTCTATATAAGCATGATGCTTGAATATCTTACGGAATCGAGTTTGCAGTTTAGGTATAATTTTTTCCTTTTGTTTTTTAATCTCATGCGCGCCGTGTATCCAAACTTTTAAAGATAACACTATTATTTCATGTCCATAATTTTTAAGATATGGATAAATTCTTCCGTGTAGAACACTAAAATTCCAATCCCAATGCGGATACCCGGGATGGGATTCATTATTATTTTCCGGTTGTTTTTTAATTTGCCAATAGCGCCAAGCCAGCATGCCTGCCGCCCCCGCAACTGAAACAGTAAAAATTACTACCCAAACAATCATAATGATATTTTACCTCTTTGTCTGGAATTATGAAAGACGTTAAGGATTTACCGAAGAAAAAACCGCGAAACGTCCTAATTCCACGCGCTCGCCGAATTTTTGCGATAATTCCGCGACAATTTGGTTAATGGTCAGACCGGGACGTTTGAAAGATTCTTGAGCCAACAGTTCCTCATTAGAGGCAGGCTTCATAGCCGCGGCATGCATGGCTATTTCACGTGTGCTTTCGCGGAAAAGGTCGTTTTTTGCCACGAAATCCGTTTCGCACAAAAGTTCTACCAAAGCTCCCACGTTTCCATTTGTGTGGATATAAGCCGCCACAGTTCCGGCACCTAGCGCGCGACCAGACTTTTTTGCCACTATTTCAGCGCTTTTTTCGCGTAAAATTTCCAGCGCTTTTTTTTCATCACCGCCGGCTTCTTCCAGCGCCATACGACATTGCATAACCGAAACGCCGGTCTGTGTACGCAAAGTTTTAATTTGTTCAGCCGTAATATTCATTATTTCTTAACTGTTTCTTCGGGTAATTTTTCTACAACAGGACGAGAATTTTTATAAGTATCCAAAATATCTTTAACAAAAAATTCAATACTAGAACGCGCGCTGTCGTTGCCTACAATCGGATATTTTATCGCGTGTATGTCGCAGTCGGTGTCGCTTAGCGCTATTACTGGAATTTTCATCTTTCGGGCTTCGGCCTCGGCTACTTTCTCATGTTTGGAATCAATAATAAACAAAGCGTCAGGTGTTCTTTTTAACATCAACAGTGTGCCAAAAAATCTGTTCAATCTGTCAATTTTTTCATCAAGGAGCAAGCGTTCTTTTTTTGTATATTTTTCTAGTTCACCGCGTTCCTTTTTTTCCAAAAGTTCTTCCAGCGTGTCCATGCGCCGGCGAATTTCCGAAAAATTTGTAAGCGTGCCACCCACCCAGCGCTGTGTTTGGTGCGGTAAGCCCGCCTTGAAAGCATTGTCTTTCACGACCGACGCCGCTTCCGGTTTGGTGCCCACGATCAATAAAACCTTATTGGCTTCAGCTAATTTTTTCACGAATTCTTTGGCTATCGCCAGTTGTTCCGCGGTTTTTTCCAAATCAATCTGGTCTAAGCGGTTTTTTGTGGTGAAAATAAAGGGCGTAGTTGAGGGGTGCCGGCGCGCGCGACTGTAACCAAAGTGCGCGCCGACCTTAAACATCTCGCCCGTCAATCCTCCCGTTTTTTGTTCTTTAATGTCTTTTATCATAAATGCCCCACACGGGGGTTTCTCTATACTACCAAAAACTGCTTGCTCACGCAAGAAACTTTGACTGCGCGGAATTTTTAGGATAATATATGGTTAATGAAACAAAGTCAGCTTTTCACTAAAATA
>MFVN01000015.1 GCA_001786095.1 Candidatus Nomurabacteria bacterium RIFCSPLOWO2_02_FULL_42_17 | reverse complement strand
GAATAATGACTAACCACTTGTTTAAAAATTATATTTTCTTACCTATCTTAACGGCCGGTTTTCTTTTGGTTCTGTTTTTCGCCGCGCCACACATAGCACGGGCAGTAAAAATGGAGAATGTGCTTAAAATAACAACTCAGCAGGAAGGTGGTGATTATGTAACTGACGGTCTTACGATAACAATAGACGGTTATGGTTCCGTGGAAAATCCAGGCCCTAAGTTAGGTAATACCTCTGTTGATTTTAAAGTTTTCATTGAACTGACGGGAGAAGAGGGAATAAAGGGAACAAAGGGCGCCGGCGGTTATCTTGAGACTTGGAACAACGGAAAAATAGAGAAGGAAAATAATTTAGGCGGTTGGGACGCTTTCTATGATGACGATATAGAAGACAAGAGTGACGGGGGTATACGGATAATGGTGGAAGAAAAACCGGAAACCGGCGATGAATGGAAGAGGGTTGTTTCCCCCCAAGGTCTAGCCCCGCGACTTAAACAGGGCGATGATTCCAGTAAAGATGTTTCAGAAAATAATCCCCAGCTTTTAACCGGAAATAAAATTGATTTTTACCAGTTGGTCACGGGATTGGAAGGTGGCAAGACTTATAGAGCCCGCATAATTGCCCGAGAGGAGGGAACATACAACGACGCCAGCAGTAGATACTTTGAATTTACGGCTCCGACGGAGGAAATAGAGATAACTCCGGAAACCGCCGGCAGTAGTGAAACTATATTTATGGCGGGGGAAATAGATTTTGACTGTAGCCTTGCGAGTTTCAGTCTTAAAAAATGCTATGCGGCATATCTTTTTAACGGCATACTTTGGCCAGTACATTTGTTAACCAAAGGCGCCGCCTTTTTCCTAGACTTCTTGGTCGGCTACGCCATTGATGACAATTCTTACCGCGCCGGTTTCGTGGAACGCGGCTGGGGCATTGTGCGCGACATTGCCAACATCGGCTTTATTTTCGCGCTTATCTATGTCGCTTTCCGAACCATATTGGGGTTGGCCGGCGGGCAAACAAAGAAAATGATAGCCACGCTGATTGTCGCCGCTCTGTTGATTAATTTCAGTTTATTTTTCACGCGGGTAATTATAGATGTCGGCAATTCTCTGGCGCATGTTTTTTATAATTCCATAGAAGTAAAAAATCCCAACACCGGCGAAGACAGTCCTCCGCTCGTTGAGGGACGCAAGAATGTGGCATTGGCTCTAGTAAGTAAAATTAGTATTGGAAGTGTTTTAAGCGCGGGCGGCTTGACCCAAGATGTAAATTTCGGCTGGTATCTTTTGGCGATTATTTTAGTCATAGTGCTGGAGGTGTTAATGATCTATGTTTTCTTTTCGGTCGGGCTTCTTTTTGTCGGGCGGGTCATAGGACTGTGGTTCTCCATGATTTTCGCGCCGGTGGCATTTATGTCTTACGCTCTGCCGGAGGGAATAAATATACCGAATTTCGGACACAAAGATTGGTGGAGCGACCTGCTTAAACAAACTTTTATGGCTCCGCTTTTCATTTTCTTCCTGTACCTGATAGTTATGTATCTGGAATCGCCTTTAAGTCCCGGCGGAAGTTCGGCGCCGGGCACCGCCAGCGCCGCGGTCGCAACGGCGGCGAATAGTCTGTCCGGCGGGCAGGACTTCACCCAACGTTTTATGGGCGTGGTAATTCCTTTCGCCATGATGGTCGTCTTGATTTTCGCCGCCAAAAAAGTCGCTGTTGATTTCTCGGGCAAAATGACCGGGCAGATAAATAAAGCGATAAGCGGTATGGCTAAGACCGCCGTCGGGGTAGCCGGCGGCGTGGCGCTGGGTGGCGCGGCTTTGGCTATGCGCGGGACGGTCGGTAAATTCGCGGCTATGAAAGCCGCCGATCCGGACCTTCAAAAAAGAGCGCTGGCCGGTGACAAGGGCGCGCAGAGAAAATTGGACTTCTACGGCGGGCTTTCCAAGAAAAGTTTTGACGCGCGTAGCACTATGCTGGGCAAGGGCATACAGGAAAAAACCGGTATGAAATTCGGCGGAAGCGTTGTGGACCTGATGGGCGCCGGCGAGAAATCCACCCAGGGCGGTTTCCGCGGCGCGCAGGAAAGAAAAGTGGAAAAAACTCATAAAGAATTTAAAGAGAAATATGCGTTGACTGACGCGGGAGCGGCGATGCAAGATAAGAAATCTGGAGAGTGGGAGACTAGATATAGAGAAGCATTAAACCAAGCTAAAAGTAAAGATCCCAAACTCAACGAGAGAGAATTTAGAGAAAAATATGAAAAAGGAGAAGAGATAAAAGTAGGATTATTCCAGAAAGACAATGTTAGGGGCGAAAAAAGAGCGGGATATGAAACCGCCGATGAAGTCAACGCTGGCCGTCGCGTGCAATACGCGCAAATGAAGTCCGGCAGACCGATGAAGAACGAGGACGGGGAAGATGTGAACAAGGCGGATCTGCGCGGTTGGTGGAAGCGAATGGGTAAAAGGGCTGGTGCGGGACTAGGTATTGGCGCGGCCTATGGCGCGGCAGCGGGCGGAGTGGGTGTTTTGCCCGGCGCCATAATGGGTGGGGCGATAGGCGTGACTTTAGGTGGCTTAAGCGAGCTTAAAAATATCATCGGTTCGAGCTTCAAATTGGGCGCCCAGAAATTAACAGAGGTTGGAGTAAAACAGAAGCCCGCCACATGGAAACCTAACACATGGTTGGGCGGTGCCGCTAAGGTTTTTGCTGATGTGCGGATTAAGGAACAAAATGAGGTGTTCGCCAAAATAATGCGCGGTAAGAGCAAAAAGGACGAGTTCTTCGATAAATTTGGGGAGTTCGTTAAGGAAGGAGAGGGGGGCGGAGAAAACAAGGGATTTAGAAAAAAGATGGATGACTTTTTCGGGGACGGCCACAAAGAAAAAGAAAGTGGCGAATCAAAAGGGGGAGAAAGTCATTAATTAAAAGTCGAAATATTAAAAGCTAATTTGTAAATAATATGGACGAAAAAATATTAGCCGCTATGAAGGAAAGATATGAGGTTCTGCCCAAAGAAGTGCAGAAAGCCATTATGTCTTCCGACTACCAGAACACACTCATCGAGCTCGGCAAAAAGCACAATCTGAACATTGAGCAATTGGGGATTTTGGAACGCGAAACGACTATGGTTCTGTTCGGCGTCATTAAAACCAGCGAATACGCCGGCGAGCTGACACGCGAGCTGAACATTGGCGGGGAACGCACAAATAAATTGGTGGCGGATGTAAATGAAAAAGTTTTCCTCCCCATACGCGAGTCGCTTAAAATAATGTTTGAGGAAGACCTGCCCGCGCAGGCGGGCTTGCCCGCGAATCAAAGGTCGGACCTTAAAAATCCCCAAGGTCCGACCTTGGGATCGGTAATCATCAGGCCCCAAGCCCCGCCACCGGCAATCCCGCCCGAGCGGAAAATAGAGCTGACGCCCAAATTGGTCGAAGATAAAATGACCAGCGCTTTCAAAATTCCCAAAACTGAAACCGACCACACTCTGGGTGGCGGGCCAGATCCTTATAGAGAAGCCATAGAGTAGCTAGTTAGCTTCATTAGCTTATTAGCTTCAATAGCTTCAAACAGCTTTATGCAAAATATTCCAAACAGTAATGTTATACACTCATATAAGGATTTAGTTGTTTGGCAAAAAGCGGTTGATCTATCGGTAAAGATTTATGACTTAACGGAAAAATTTCCAAACGAGGAAAAATTTGGATTGGTTTCTCAAATGAGAAGAGCGGGTGTATCAATACCGTCAAACATAGCCGAAGGAAGAATGCGTGGAACTAGAAAGGATTTTTTAAGTTTCTTGAGAATTTCTTATGGTTCCGGCGCAGAACTTGAAACACAATTAGAAATAAGTAAGCGCTTATTGAAAACTGGGAGATTGGATTACTTAAAAGTTGATTTGAATCTCGAAGAAGTGATGAAAATGCTTAATGTTATGATTAAAAACATGAATCCAGAATTAAAAGCTAACGAAGCTAAAAGCTACAAGCTATAAGCTAATTATTATGCAATTTCGGGTACCACAATACATAGACGTGGAAGACAAGATTTTCGGCCCTTTCACTTTCAAGCAATTTATTTATCTGGCCGGCGGAGCCGGCCTGTGTTACTTGGCTTACCGTTTTCTGCCGATAATTATAGCTATTCTAGTGATGTTGCCGGTTGGACTTTTCGCGCTCGGGCTGACTTTTTACAAAATCAATAGCCAGCCCTTGGCTAATGTGCTGGAAAATTGGTTTGGCTTTTTTTTCCAAAGTAAACTTTATATCTGGAAAAAAGCGCCCCAAAAAGAAAAAAAGGTCGACGCTCTGCCTAAAAAAAATGAGGAGAAAAAATACCTATCGCGTCTTTCCGGTTCCAAGTTAAAAGATTTGGCTTGGGGTCTGGACGTGTTGGATTTGAGTAAAAAGAATTAAAAAAATCTATGGCCATCAGCGCAAAATCTACACAGGAATTCGTACCTATCAAGGAAATCCGCGATGGGATAGTTGTGCTTAAAGATGACAGTTTGCGGGCGATACTTCTGGCTTCATCTGTGAATTTAGCGCTGAAGTCCGAGGACGAACAGCGGGCTATTTTAATGCAATTCCAGAATTTTTTAAACTCATTGGATTTTCCGGTGCAAATTGTCGTTCAATCGCGCAGATATGATATACGGCCTTATCTTTTGACATTGGAAAAAAGAGAAAAAGAACAAAACGAGCCCTTGTTGAAAATACAAACGCGGGAGTATATACAATTTATACGCACTTTCACCGAAACGCACGACATAATGACAAAAAATTTCTTTGTGGTCATACCCTATTCCGGCGGTGGCGCCGGACCGGGAGGCATGAGTAATCCTTTTAGCGGGCTATCTGGAAAAAGCTCCGAACCAAAACTTTCGGCGCAGGAACGTTTTGAAGAAAAAAGAACTCAAGTCGAACAGCGCGCGTCGGTTGTTTCGCAGGGGTTGTCGCGCGTGGGCGTACGCACTACCCAGCTGGGCACCGAAGAAATCGTGGAGATTTTCTACCGTGTTTTCAATCCCGGAGAATCGTCCGGTGGCGTAAAGATTGGATAAATTATTTTATATTTATGAGCTTTTTAGATAAAATTTTAGGAAAAAAGAAAGAAAAGGAAACCGGAGCTTCGGTTATGCCGGTCTTGCCGCGCGAAATTTACGAAGCGGCCACTTTGGAACTGCAGGATATCATCGCGCCTTCGGCGCTTAAAATAGAACCCAAGCAATTAAACTTAGGAGAAAAAATAGCTCGCACTTTTTTCGTAATTTCCTATCCGGGTTTTTTATCAGATAATTGGTTTTCGCCGATTATCAATCTAGATCGTATCTTTGATATTTCCATTTTCATACACCCCATCAATACGGCTAATATTATGCGCCAGCTTCAGAAAAAAGTCGCCGAAGTCCAAAGCCAGATACGCGAACGCGAGATTAAAGGATTGGTGCGCGACCCCATGCTGGATACCAGCTACCGAAATTTAGAAGACCTGCGCGAGAAACTGACGCAAGCTGAAGCCAAAATATTCGACTTGGGACTTTATTTCACGCTTTATGCCGATAATGAGTTGGAACTTTTCAAAGCCGAAAATGAAATTAAAAATATTCTGGAATCCAAACTCATATATTTCAAACCGGCGCTTTTCCAGCAGGATAAAGGTTTTATGAGCGTAATTCCGATAGGGGACGACCGTCTGCAAATCACTCAAAAACTGGACTCTGAACCACTTTCCAGCATCTTTCCGTTCGTGTCTTTTGACCTGACTTCCGATAAAGGTATTCTTTACGGAATCAATCGGCATAATGCTTCATTGGTAATTTTCGACCGTTTTTCGCTAGAAAACTATAATTCTATTATTTTTGCAAAATCCGGCGCCGGAAAAAGTTTTACGACAAAATTGGAAATTCTACGCACTTTAATGTTTGACGTTGATGTCATTGTGATTGATCCTGAACGCGAATATGAATATCTGGCCGAAGCTGTGGGCGGGCGCTATTTCAATCTCTCGCTTTCCTCCGACCACCACATCAACCCCTTTGACCTGCCGATACCGCGCGAAGATGAAACCGCGTCCGATGTTCTGCGTTCTAATGTTATAAACTTAGTGGGACTTTTCCGGATAATGTTGGGCGGGCTCACGCCTGAAGAAGACGCTTTGGTTGACCGCGCCATAACCGAAACTTACGCCTTAAAAGATATTTCCGCCGATTCCGACTTCGCCAACATTGAACCGCCCCTGCTTTCCGATTTTGAAATGGTGCTTTCCGGAATGGACGGCGCGCAGGCAATTCTTCAACGGCTTTCTAAATTTACGCACGGTTCTTGGTCGGGTTTTATAAACCAGCCAAGCAATGTGGACATTAACCGCAAGTTGGTTGTTTTCTCGGTGCGCGATATGGAAGACGAACTGAAGCCGGTGGCTATGTATATTGTTACCCACTTTATTTGGAACGCAGTGCGACGCGAGCTAAAAAAACGGCTCTTGGTGGTGGACGAGGCATGGTGGATGATGAAATCGGATGACACGGCTTCTTTCCTTTTTTCTATCGCCAAGCGCGGACGAAAATATTATCTCGGCCTGTGCACAATTACCCAAGACGTGGGCGATTTTATGCGCTCGCCCTATGGTGTGCCTATTGTTACTAACTCCTCTATTCAGCTTCTGCTTAAACAATCGCCCAGCACCATAGATGTTTTACAAAAAACTTTCAATTTAACCGATGAGGAAAAATATCTGTTGTTGGAATCCAATGTGGGAGAAGGTATTTTCTTTGCCGGATTAAAACATGTGGCTCTTAAAATATTCGCTTCTTACACCGAGGAGCAGATTATTACTTCGGACCCTTCGCAGTTGCTTTCTATACGCAAAGCTAAAGAGGAATTAGCCCAATCCGAAACTAAAAAGTAGATTTTTGATATAATTAAAAAAATGAAAAAAACACTTACAATCATCACAATCCTCGCAACCCTTTTCATTGGGACTTTAGCATATGCTCAATCCGACAATTCAATGTTTGTGCGGTCATCACCCGAAGCGCCGGGGGCTTTTGAAGAAACAACGCTTTCTTTAGTGAGTTATTCTTTCAATTTAGACACGTCGGAAATCAGCTGGACATTAGATGGCAAATTGGCGCTTTCGGGCGCGGGCAAGAAAAGCTTTACTTTCACCACTAAGGGCGTGGGCTCGGCTTCCACGGTAAATATAAAAATTATTACATCCGGCGGAGAGGAAATAGATCGCCGAGTTACGATACGGCCGGCCAATGTGGATTTGTTGTGGCAGGCGACGGATTCCTATGTTCCGCCTTTTTATAAAGGCAAGGTTATGCCGGCTTCAGAAACAAAATTTAAAGTTGTGGCTTTTTCCGATATTCGCACATCTTCAGGAACGCGACCCCCAAACTCTAGTTTAAACTTTACATGGAAACGAAATTATGAACCGGTTTCGGGTACAAACGGATTGGGACGCAATAGTTTATCTTTCAAAAACAGTTATATGGACGAGGAGGAGCCGGTGAGTGTTATGGTTTCCACTTTGGACGGCGGAGGAGCGGGCCAACGGCAAATTACTTTAAAAATGTTCAATCCGGAAATTATATTTTATGAAAGACATCCTTTGGACGGCCTGCGCTGGCACACCGCGCTTAACAACGGTTTTAGTTTGAGTTCCGATGAAACTACCATAGTGGCCGAGCCGTATTTTTTCACCGAAAACGATTTGGAAAATGAAAAATTTAAAATTTCCTGGCAGATGAACAATCAAAGTTTGCAGGTGGATAAAAAATGGGAACTGACCGTGCGTCCGGGCGCGTCCGGCGGTCAAGCAACCTTAAAAGTTGTTATGAATAATTTAGTCAAACTCTTCCAGTCGGCGGAGAGCGCGGTAAGAATAAGATTTTGATGAAATACTACGGTAAAAAAATAATACTCGGGGGAATACTTCTGGTTGTTTTAATATTTATTGGGGGGGTTTTGGTTGTGCCCCGGAACGCGCGCGCCGAAGAAAATAAATGCGTGATTAAAGAAGCGCGCTTTCGGCCCAGTGGCGATAAAGGAAGTGGCTGGTATACGGACAGTTATCGTCCGCAGGTCAGAGTAGATATTTGGTCAGAAAATTGCATAGGTAAAAAGATACAAATTAGCATTAGAGATTCCGATGATCATAACACTCTTGATGATGTTTTTACCAGAGATTCTATAGATAACATGAACGGCAGACCAATAGAGGTTCCGGGCGACTATTTTTCCATAAAATTAGTTGCTGGTGAAGATGAGTGCGAGATGAGTGATAATCCGGACTGTAATTATTACTTTAAGATTGATAAAACTTCTGATGGGGCTACGGAAGAATTTTTAAGTCAAAATAAAGAAGGGGGTATGTTGCGTTACCAGTGCGATGGAAGTATTTTGTTCGGGGCCTGCGATGAAATATGGGGTTTTTTGGGAATAAAGAAGTTTACTGATTGGACAACACTTACTGACGATCTGTTGGGAACTCCGCTTTCGGGCTATGTATTATTGGAGCCCTTGGGTGAATTTACCAGCTTGGACGCGGAAAAGGAGGGATTGGGGGGTTATTTGAATAAAATATTCGCCGTGGTCATTGGCGTGGCGGGATTGCTGGCGGTGCTGATGCTGGTTATAAATGGCATACAATATATGATGACCGACAGCGTCTTTCAAAAAGGCGAGGCGAAATCAGGCATCGGCAACGCGCTTCTCGGACTTTTCTTGGCCTTAGGCGCTTTTGTTATTTTAAACACCATTAATCCGGATTTGGTAAACCTTGACCTTAATCCTGATAAGATTTCCATAGACATTAACGATATGCCTATGATTGTGGGCGCGCCGGGTACGGCGCTTGGTGATTATATTGTGGGAGAACCTTGGACGCCGTCCGGAATAACACCAAGCGAAACAGATGCTAGAAAAAAGTTGTCGGACGCGGGAATTACAGTAACTTCTTCAACGGGAGCAACCTGTACAACGGTTGGTCAACCAGGATGTACTAGTGCGGGTGGATTACCTTACTCTACTATAGATAAAATAATAGCACTTAAAACCAAATGTAATTGTCCTATAACCGTCACTGGAGCAACAGAATATTGGCTTCATAAAACTCATGGTTTGGGCAAGGCGGTGGTTGATTTTAGTGTTACGCCGGGTTTAACTAAATATATCATGGGAACAGAAACAGAAACTTTTCCGGCGGATTGTGAAGATTATGCGGTTAATAAAGATGGGTTAAATTTTATAGCAAAAGCCGAAGCCACTCCGGCCTGCGTAAAATGGTCGCCAGCGCCACATTGGCATATTGTTTTTAACTAAAAATCATGACCAAAAAATTAATTATCATTTTAATAATAATCTCAATCGTAGCCGCGGTATTGTGGGTTGGATTCTTGATTGTCTTGGGGCCCAAAACGTTCCAACCTTTAGAAGAAGAGGGAAACGGTTTTAGGGAGTTTCCATCTTTGGGTGGCACCCGCCAAAGCGCGCCCGAAGAAGAAACCGCTCCCGTGACCCCGTCATCGCCAAGCGGACAAACAACTCCCGAAACCGTCGCGCCCGTCGCTTTGCCTAAACTATGGCAAATCACCCGCAACCCCACAGCCGGCCTAACTTCACTGGAAAAAGAAAGACCAATAATTCAAGGGGAGTCAGAGATTCAAGAAGGAACAACAACCGCAAAAGAAAAAACAGAAGAATTCGCGCTGGTGCGTTATGCCGAGCGCGCCACCGGACACGTTTTTGAAGTATTCGCCGACCAAACGGAATCTAGGCGCGTTTCCAACACGACTATACCCTATGTTCAAGAAGCGCTATTCGGCAACCGCGGAGAATCAGTAGTATTGCGTTATGTCGGGAATGACGAAAAAAGCATAGAAAGTTTTTCCGGAACCCTGCCTAAAGAAATCGAAGGCGGGGATTCCACTTTAGAACTTAAGGGGGGATTTTTACAGACAAATTCGCAAGCCCTTAGCGTTTCGCCGGATACCTTGAAAATGTTTTATATGTATCCCTTCGGCGACGGCGTGGTGGGCGTAACATCCGATCTTTCCGGCGCCAAAAAAACACAGGTTTTTGATTCGGCTTTTACGGAATGGCTGGCGCAGTGGGCTTCGACTCGTATAATCGCCCTGCAAACCAAACCCTCTTGGAGCATACCGGGCTATTTGTACGCTTTAGATACTCAAACAAAAAACACTACTCGCGTTCTGGGAAACATTCAAGGATTAACATCTTTAATGAGTCCTAACGGTAAATTGGCGCTTTTCTCACGTTCTACCCAAAAGGGTTTCAAACTCGCGGTCTATGATTTGGAGAAAAATCAAACAACTGATTTAAACGCTGTTACTTTGCCGGAGAAATGCGTATGGCTGGCGGACAGTATAAATCTTTACTGCTCCGTGCCCGTATCTTTGCCGACGGGGGAATATCCTGATGATTGGTATAAGGGATTAACGGGTTTTACCGATGCCGTTTGGAAAGTTAATATAAAAACATTGGTTTTTGATTTAATTTCATCACCCTTGCAGGAAGTCAGCGCGGACATAGACGGCATTAATCTCACCTTGAGCCCGAAAAATGATTATCTTTTCTTCATAAACAAAAAAGATTCCAGCTTGTGGGGTTTAAAACTTACTGACTAATAAGAGATTGTTTAATTCTGCAACATTTGATATATTAAGGACATGAAAAGAGAAACTAAAAAATTTACGGCTGTAATAAAAAAAGAAAGTAAATGGTATATTGGTTGGGTTGAAGAAGTTCCCGGAGCCAACACCCAAGGTAGAACGATAAAAGAAGTCAGGTCTAATCTAAAAGAAGCTCTTACTCTTATTCTTGAAACCAATCGAATGATGTCTCTGCATCAAAAAATGTCTCTTCCGAGAAAGTCCTTTTTCATTGAGCCGCTTACTGTTGGACTTGTATAAATTATATGAAGAGAATTGAATTAATGCGCCATCTTCGCGAACATGATTGTTTTCTTATTCGCGAAGGCACTAAACATAGCGTTATTTTTAATGTTCATAACGGAAAGAGCTCAACAGTCCCCAGACATAACGAAATCAACTCAAATTTAGGAAAGAAAATTTGCCGTGATTTGGGAATTTTAGAAATAAAAAAGAAATAAAGTAATATGAACTCCGAAACAAAAACCTGCCAAAACTGCAAACAAAATTTCACCATCGAGCCGGAGGATTTTTCGTTTTACGAAAAAATAAAAGTCCCTCCGCCGACTTTTTGTCCGGAGTGCAGACTGCAACAGCGTATGATTTTTCGAAATGAAAGAACTCTTTATAAAAGAAAATCTGATGTTCCAAATTCACAAGGGGAAATAATTTCTGTATTTTCTACTGATTCTGACCAAAAAGTTTATGATCATAAAACATGGTGGGGAGATTCTTGGGACGCTCTTTCATATGGGCAAGATATTGATTTTAGCAAGCCGTTTTTTGAGCAATTAAAAAAACTTTGGTGGATTGTGCCGGATATGGCACTTTTGAATATAAATTCAGTAAACAGCGATTATTGCAGTATTACTGAGGGTAATAAAAATTGCTATTTGGTAATCGGAGGAGATTTTAATGAAAACTTAATGTATTCTAGTTTTACTTTTAACACAAAAGATAGTAGTGACCTCCACTGGGTATTTAAAAGCGATTTGAATTATGAAACCATTGATTGCATTTCCTGTTCGCGCCTCAAATATAGTCAGCAATGCGAAACTTGTTTTGATTCCAGTTTTTTGTTCAACTGTAAAAATTGCAATAATTGTTTTGGGTGCGTCAATCTTCGAAATGCTTCTTATTGTTTTTTCAATAAACAACTTGATAAAGAACTATATAGAGAAAAAATGCGTGAAATTGATTTGGGCTCTTTTTCAAAAATCCAAGAATTTAAAAAAACTCAAAAAGAATCAGTTCTAAAATATCCTCAAAAATTTGCGCGAATAATAAGATCATTCAATTCAACAGGCGACAACCTAGATGGAGTAAAAAATTGTAATAATTGTTTCGATGTTTCAAGTGGTGGAGTAAAAGATTGCGGCAACATCTGGCTTTCTTATTCGGCAGTTAGTGATTGTCACGATTGTGATCATTTTGGTAGAAATTCGCAAGAATGTTACCAGGTTTCGACTGTTTACCCCGGAAATAAAATTTTATTTTCTAAATTTATTTTTGAATCAAATAATGTTTCCTATTCTTACAATTCCCATAATTGTTCAGATGTTTTTGGTTGTATTGGATTAAGAAATAAGAGTTATTGTATTTTAAACAAACAATACACTAAAGAAGAATATGGGGAATTACTGCCTCGTATAATTCGACATATGAATAACATGCCATACATAAATAAGGGAAGAGTTTACAAGTATGGTGAATTTTTTCCTCCAGACCTTTCACCTTTTAGGTATAATGAAACCGTTGCTCAAGAACTTTTTCCCCTGTCCAAAGAGGATGCCCTAGAACAGGGCTACAAATGGAAAGACAGAGAAGACAGAAATTACCAAGCAGACCTTAAAACAGAGGATTTGCCGGACAATATCAAAGATGTAAATGAAGATATAATTAACAAAGTCATAGAATGTGAACACAGGGGCACCTGCAACGAACAATGCACCGAAGCTTTCAAGATCATTCCCGACGAACTGCAATTCTACAAAAGAATGAATCTGCCTCTGCCCCGTCTGTGCCCCAACTGCCGACATTATCAGAGATTAAAACAAAGAAATCCTTTGAAATTATGGCATCGTGTTTGCATGTGCAATAAAGAAAATCATCACAATCACAATGCAGGCAAATGCGAGATAGAATTCGAAACCAGTTACGCTCCCGACCGGCCGGAGAT